>JAWOGY010000293.1:0-2931 GCA_046496425.1 Vicinamibacterales bacterium | reverse complement strand
TCCGTCCATCATGTCGCGCCGAGTTTCTTCTTCGGCTATGAGGACATCGGGCAGACGGGCGTCCTGATGGCGTCACCCGAGAAAGCGCTGGTGGACTTCCTGTATCTGGCCCCGGCGCGCTCCATGCTGTTTCGGGCCCTGCCCGAGCTGGAGCGCGCCGGGGCCAGATACAGGAAGTCCACCAGCGCTTTCTCAGGCGACGCCATCAGGACGCCCGTCTGCCCGATGTCCTCATAGCCGAAGAAGAAACTCGGCGCGACATGATGTACGGAGATCGTCCCCAGGGGCGTGCTGAATCGCCTGGCGCGGGCCAACGACACCGCATAGATGACGGCCGGGACCTGCGAGATCATGCCGTGAAGGTAGAGCGCGCTCTGGAGCGACACGTAGCTCGGTAGCGGCGCTGTCAGCCGGGCCGGCAGCGTGAGCGGATCCACGCGGCCCGGAAACGCCCACAGCCCCCGCCGCAAGCGGACCAGATGGCGCGCCGCGGCCCTCGACTTCAGAGTGTGATTCCGAGTGATGCCGGCTTTCAAAGCCGCCGGACAGCAGTAGAATCGACCATCCGCCCGAAGGAGGCCGCAGCCCGATGACCCGACCCACCGCTCTTGTCCTTGCATGTATGTTCGCCGCGGTTGCCGCCATCGGCGCGGCTGGCGCCGCGCAATCCGAACAGACCGCGAAGCCGGCAGTGCCCGCGACCCAGGCCGCGAAGCCCGCCGCGCCCACCCTGTCCGACGATTTCGCGGGTCTGGAGTTCCGGAACATCGGCCCATTCCGGGGCGGGCGGGTGACGGCAGTGGCCGGCCTGCGCGGTGAGCCGCTCACCTACTATTTCGGCGCGACCGGCGGAGGCCTCTGGAAGACCACCGACGGCGGCGCCACGTGGAAGCCCCTCGCCGACAAGTTCCTGAAGACCTCGTCGGTCGGGGCCGTGGCCGTGGCCGCGTCCGATCACAACGTCATCTTCGCCGGCATGGGCCAGGCGCCGATCCGCGGCAACACATCCCACGGCGACGGCGTGTACAAGTCGACCGACGCGGGCGCCACGTGGACCAACGTCGGCCTCCAGGACACGCAGCAGATCTCGCGCGTCCGCATCCACCCGAAGGACCCCGACCTCGTCTACGTGGCCGCGCAGGGCCACGTGTGGGGCCCCAACGCGGAGCGCGGCATCTACCGCTCCCTCGACGGCGGCAAGACGTGGTCGAAGGTGCTGTTCGTCGACGACAAGACCGGGGCGTCGGATCTCATGATGGACCCGACCAACCCGCGCATCCTCTACGCCGCATTCTGGCAGGTTCACCGCAAGCCGTGGTCGCTCGAGAACGGCGGCACCGGCGGCGGCCTCTGGAAATCGATCGACGGCGGCGACACGTGGAAGCGGCTCACCGAAGGCCTGCCCGAGGGCATTGTCGGCAAGGTGACTGTGACCGTGTCGGCCTCGCAGCCCTCGCGCGTCTGGGCCATGGTCGAGCACGCGGAGAAGGGCGGCCTCTACCGGAGCGACGATGGCGGCGAGAAGTGGACGCTGGTGAACGGCTCGCACCGCATCAGGCAGCGCGCCTGGTACTACTCGCGCATCTTCGCCGACCCGCGCAACGCCGACATCATCTACGTCACCAACATCAACTTCCTCAAGTCGATCGACGGCGGCAAGACCTTCTCGCGCATCCGCGTGCGGCACGGCGACACGCACGACCTGTGGATCGACCCCGACGACACCCGGCGCATGATTCTCGGCGACGATGGCGGCGCGGAGATCTCCGTCAATGGCGGCCAGTCGTGGACGACGCAGGACAACCAGCCGACCGCCGAAATCTATCGCGTGATTGCCGACGATCGCTTTCCGTTCTGGGTCTACGGCGGCCAGCAGGACAACACCACCGTGGCCATTCCGACCGGCGTCCGCGACGGCGCCATCACCCAGTCGCACTGGCACGAGGTTGGCGGCGGCGAGTCGGCCTGGATTGCCTTCGACCCGCGCAATCTCGACATCGTGTATGCCGGCAGCTACGGCGGCGCGATCACGCGCTACGACCACAAAACCGGCGAGACGCGCGACATCATCGCCTGGCCGCAGGTCGTTGACGGCCTGGCGCAGCGCGACTTGAAGTACCGGTTCCAGTGGAACGCGCCCATCATCCTGTCGAAGCATGAGCCCGGCACGCTCTATCACGCCGCGCAGCACCTCCTGCGCTCCCGAGACGAGGGGCAGACGTGGGAGGAGGCGAGCCCCGACCTCTCGCGCAACGACAAGAGCAAGCAGGGCTACAGCGGCGGGCCCGTTCAGCACGAGATTACCGGCGTCGAGACCTACGGCACGATCTTCTACGTCGCCGAGTCGCCCCACGAAGCCGGCACCATCTGGGCCGGCACCGACGACGGCCTCGTGCACATCACGCGTAACAACGGCACCACCTGGGAGAACGTCACGCCGAAGGGCATCCCCGAGTGGATCCGCATCAACGCCATCGACGTGTCGCCGCACGACAAGGGCACCGCGTACGTGGCCGCGACCATGTATCAGTTCGATGATTACCGGCCGTATCTCTACAAGACCAGCGACTACGGCAGGACGTGGACCAAGATCGTGAACGGCATTCCCGACACAGCGTTCACGCGAGTCGTGCGCGAAGACCCGGGCCGGCGCGGCCTGCTGTTTGCCGGGACCGAGTCCGGTCTCTTCATTTCCTTCGACGCTGGGGCGAACTGGGCGCCGTTTCAGCGCAATCTGCCCGTCGTGCCGATCACCGACATGACCATCAAGCGCGAGGACCTCGTGCTCGCGACGCAGGGCCGGTCGTTCTGGGTGCTCGACGACCTCACGCCGCTGCGGCAGTGGAAGCCCGTAGCTGGTCAAGTACAAGACAGCCATGGATGTGCGGCTGGGCCACCCCAACGTGCACATCTCCGGCAAGGGCAGGGAGG
>JAWOGY010000288.1:0-10388 GCA_046496425.1 Vicinamibacterales bacterium | reverse complement strand
CTGCTACGGGCCGGAAGGCACGTGGACGGGCGGCCGCGAGAAGGCGCCGGCGGCCATGTGCCGGAAGATCGCCGACGTCGACAACGGCGGCACCATCGAGGTCTGGGGCGACGGCTCGGCCGTCCGTTCCTACACCTACGTCAGCGACATGGTCGACGGGATCTACGCCCTCACCCAGTCGGACCTGCACGGCGCGGTCAACATCGGCTGCCCGCAGTACGTGACGGTGGACGAACTGGCGCTCGCTGCCGCCAGAGCGGCCGGCAAGACGATCACCCTTCGCCACGTCGACGGCCCGGTCGGCGTCCACTCGCGCAACTTCAGCAACGCGCGCATCTACTCGCTCGGCTGGACGGCCAGGGTGGACCTCGACGCGGGGCTCGCGCTCACCTATCCCTGGATCGAGTCGCAGGTAAAGGCGGCCAGGGCCGCGTCCCGGTAACGGCCGCATGCCGCGCAAGGCGTTCGTCAGCGGCACCTTCGACCTCCTGCACAGCGGCCACGTGGCTTTCCTCACCGAGGCTGCGGCGCACGGGGATCTGCATGTCTCGGTCGGCAACGACGAGTGCGTGTTCCGCCTCAAGGGCCGCTACCCCGTCAATCCGCAGGACGAACGGAAGTACCTCGTCGACTCGCTGCGGTGCGTGAAGGAGTGCCGCATCAGCCGCGGGCTGGGCCTGCTCGATTTCGTCGACGAGCTGCGCGAGATCAAGCCGGACGTTTTCGTCGTCAACGAAGACGGCGCCCACGAGAGCAAGGCGCAGCTTTGTCGCGAGATGGGCATCGAGTACCTCGTCCTCCGCCGGCTGCCGCACGGCGGCCTGCCCGCCCGGAGCACAACGGCCCTGCGCGACGCGTGCACCATCCCGTTCCGCATCGATCTCGCGGGCGGGTGGCTCGACCAGCCGTTTGTCTCGTGCCATCATCCCGGGGCCGTCCTGACGATATCCATCGAGCCGACACATGCCTTCAACAACCGCAGCGGCATGGCATCGAGCACGCGGAACAAGGCCATCGAACTCTGGCGGACCGCCCTGCCCCAGGGGAACAAGGAGCAGGTGGCCAAGATTCTGTTCAGCTACGAGAACCCGCCCGGCACGAAAGAAGTGGCCGGCTCCCAGGATGCGATCGGCCTCGTCTATCCCGGGCTCAACCGGCTCGAGTACAACGGCGCCTACTGGCCGTACGCGATTGAACCAGCCGAGGACGAGGAGGTGCTGGCGTGGCTCGAGCGGCGTCTGCACCTGGTGCCGCTCGGCCCGCGCGCGGCCGAGTTCAGCGTCCTCGCCGAAACGCGGGTGACCGCCGTCGGCGCGCGCGCGCTGGCGGCTGCCGCGGACGACTGCTGGACGGCCATCCGGGCCATGGATCTTCCCGCGTTCGGCCGGGCATTCACGGCGTCGTTCGACGCGCAGGTTGCGATGTTCCCGAACATGGCCAACCAGGCCATCTACGACCAGATCGACGCCTACCGCGGCCTCGCCCGCGGATGGAAGCTCAGCGGCGCCGGCGGCGGCGGGTATCTCATCCTGGTCGCCGACGGATTCGTGCCCGACGCCATCCAGGTCCGGATCCGGCGGCAGTACGCCATCTTCTGACACCGCGCCCATGAACTGGTTCTACAGCTACACGGGTTACCGCAGGGACGATCGGCACCTGGTGGTGCCGTTCCTCCTCGTGACGACGCTCTTCTTCTTCTGGGCGTTCGTGCACAACATCAACGGCATCCTGATCCCCCACCTGAAGAAGGCCCTGCTGCTGACAGACATGGAGTCGGCCTTCATCGACGTGGCCATCTATATCGCCTACTTCCTGGCGGCGATCCCCGCCGGCCTCCTGATCCAGCGGAAGGGCTACCGGTTCACGATCCTGAGCGGCCTCGCGCTGTTCGCCCTCGGCGCGCTGCTGTTCGTGCCGGCGGCCTGCAGCCGGACGTACGCGACGTTCCTCACGGCCCTCTTCATCTTCGGTTTCGGCGCGGCGTTTCTCGAGACGGTGGCGAACCCCTACATCTCGGGCCTCGGCGACCCGGCCCATTCCACGTCGCGCCTCAACCTCTCGCAGTCGTTCAACGGCGTCGGCGCGGTGGTGACGCCGCTCATCGGAGGCGGCCTCATCCTCTCGGGCATCACCTACAGCGAAGCCGAATTCGCCGGCTTCTCCGAGGCGGCGCGTCAGGCCTACCTGCAGCGCGAAGCCGAGAGCGTGATCCTGCCCTACCTGGTGCTGGCCGGCGTCATCATCGCCGTGATGCTGCTGTTCCTGCGGCAGCGCATCCCGGAGGTGGCCGCCGAGGGCGAGGGCGGGCACGGCATGGCCTTCACGCGCCGCGTGCTGCAACACCCCAACCTGGTGCTGGCCGTGGTGGCCCAGTTCTTCTACGTCGGCGCCCAGATCGGCGTCGGCAGCTTCTTCGTGCGGTTCTCGCAACAGGCCGCCGGGATCACCGACCGGCGCGCGGCGTTTCTCTGGGGCAGCATCGCCATGGTCGGTTTCATGGTGGGGCGCTTCGCGGGCACGTTCGCCATGCGGCTGGTGCGCCCCGTGCGGCTGCTCACCGCGTACGCGCTCGTCAGCGTGGCCCTGCTCGGCATCGCCATCAACACGTCCGGCATGACGGCCGTCTCGGCGCTGATGCTGGTGCCCTTCTTCATGTCGATCATGTTCCCCACGATCTTCGACCTGGGGATCAAGCACACGGGCGAACTCGCCAAGCTCGGTTCGTCCCTGCTCGTCATGTCGATTGTGGGCGGCGCGATCATCCCGCTCGTCATGGGCCGCATTTCGGACGCCACCGGCAGCATTCAACTGGCGTACTACGCGCCGCTCGTCTGCTTCCTCGTGGTGGCGCTCTACGGCTGGAAAGGCACGGGAAGGGGCACCGATGGCTGAACGCTACTGCCTCGCGCTCGATCTCAAAGACGATGCGAGCCTCATCGAGGAGTACGAGGCGTACCACCGCAAGGTCTGGCCCGAGATCCTCGAGAACATCGCCACGTCCGGCATCCTCTCGATGGAGATCTACCGCCTCCAGAACCGTCTGCTGATGGTGATGGAGGTCGACGATCGCTTCAGCTTCGAGGCGAAGGCCGCCGCCGACGCTGCCAGCGAACGGGTGCAGGCGTGGGAGGCGCTGATGTGGCGCTACCAGCAGGCAATCCCCGGCGGCCCACCGGGCGCCAAGTGGAGGCTGATGGACCGCATCTTCGCGTTTCCCGAACAGGCTTGATACTCTGGCGAGGCCCCCTTCGGCTCGCCTCCCCTCTCGCCTCTCCCCTCTCGCCTCTCGCCTGTTCCCTCGCGCCCGGTGGTATATTCTGTCTGCCCGCCCCTTGAACGCCCCAAGGCAGGAGGTTCCATGCCCAAGCACGTGCTGGTCGCGACCGAAAAGCCCTTCGCCAGGGTCGCCGTCGCCGGCATCGCCGAGATCTTCCGCGTGGCCGGCTACGACGTGACGCTGCTCGAGAGCTACAAGGACAGAGCCGACTATCTGAAGGCCGTCGCCACGGCCGACGCGCTGATCATCCGCAGCGACATCGTGGACGCCGAGGTGCTGCAATCGGCGCCGAACCTGAAGGTCGTCGTCCGCGCCGGCGCCGGGTACGACAACATCGATCTCAAGGCCGCCGCGTCGCGCGGCGTCGTCGCCATGAACACGCCGGGCCAGAACTCGAACGCCGTCGCGGAACTCGTCTTCGGCCTCATGCTCACCCTGTCCCGGCGGGGGTTCAGCGGCAAGGACGGCACCGAGTTGCGCGGCAAGGCCATCGGTATCCACGCCTACGGGCACGTGGGCCGGTACGTCGCCATGATCGCGAGGGGCTTCGGCATGGACGTCCTGGCGTTCGATCCGTATGTGGCGGCCGACACCATGAAGGCCGACGGCGTGACGGCCGTCGCGACGGCCGGCGACCTCTACTCATCCTGCGAGTACGTGTCGCTGCACCTGCCCAAGACCAAGGACACGGTGAAATCCGTCGACGCCGCCCTGCTGTCGAAGTTCAAGAAAGGCGGCACGCTCATCAATACCGCCCGGGCCGAGGTGATTGACGAAGCGGGCCTGCTCCAGGTGATGGAGGAGCGGCCGGACGTCATGTACGGCGCGGACGTGGCGCCCGCCTGCGCGGCCGAGTTCGCCGCGAAGTACCCGGGCCGCTACTGCTTCACGGCCAAGAAGATGGGCGCCCAGACGGCCGAGGCCAACATCAACGCGGGCCTTGCCGCCGCGCGCCAGATCGTGAACTTCTTCGAGAAGGGCGACACGACCTTCAGGGTGAACTAGGACGGGCACCGCGGCTGTGAGCGGACGCGGGTGGCCGAGGCGCTTTCCATCTGCGCGCAGGGAGGACAGGCGAAGGTCACCCGAGCACAGATGGAAACGCCTCGGACAGGACCCGCAATCGCGAACCGGCGGGCTACTTCTTCTCCGGCACCAGCGTCACGCGCACGTAGTTGCGGGTGTCGAGATAGGTCCGCGCGGCGGCCTGGATCATCGCCGCCGTGAGTGTCGTGTGCAGCGCCGGGGCCTTGAGGACGTCCTTCACGTCGTCGCCGTTCTCGTAGGCGTCCGTGATGCGGGCAACCGCCCAGCGGTTCTCGTGCGAATCGGTCTCGAACTCCCGCGCCAACGCCTCGCGCACGCCCCTGATGTACGGCTCCGAGAGATCTTCCATCCGCATCCGCGAAATCTCCAGGAACAGCCGCCTCACCAGATCCTCGGTCCGATCGGGGGCGCAGCTGAAGTCGATTGACAGGGCGTACGCGGGCGTCGGGATCTTGTCGCTGGCCGTGGTCACCTTGACCCCGTAGGTTCCCGACTGGTCCTCGCGGAGCACGGCACCCAGCTGCCCCTCGAGGATCAGTCCCAGCACGCGGAGCAGCCCCCGCTGGGCGGGGTCCCACCTGAACGGGCCCGAGAAGACAATGCGCACCCGGCTCTGGGGCTCGATGCCCTTCTCGACGACTTTCTCGACCACTCCGCGCACCGGCGTGATGCCGGTGTCTTTCCAGCTCTCCTTGCGCCCGGCGGACGGCAGCGACGCGAGGTAGCGGGTGACGAGCGGCCGGATGGCGGCGGGATCGAAACTGCCCGCGAAGACGAAGACGAAGTCGCCGGCGTCGGCGAACCGATCCTTGTAGAACGCGAACGACTTCTCGAGACTCATCTCCTTGATGAGTTCGGTCGACAGCGGGCGCTTCCTGAAGTGATCCTGCCAGACAACGGCCGACACCGTGTCCTCGAAGAGCGTCTCCGGATTGGACCGGCGATTCGCGGCCAGCGACTTCACCTGGTCCAGCAGCACGCCGAACGACGTGGCGTCGGCACGGGGCTTCGTGAACCGCAGATGCACCAACTGGAGCAGCGTCTCGAGGTCGCGGGCCGATCCCCCGCCGGCCAGCCCTTCGAACGACTCTTCGAAGAACGGCAGCACGGTCGCCACCTTGCCGGCGAGCACCTTGTCGAGGGTGACGGCATCGAAGCCGGCGAGGCCTCCAGCCGACACGACCTGCGCCGCGGTGGCCGCGGCCACGTAGTCCGCATCGGAGACGAGCGAGGCCCCCCCGGGGCTGATCGCGCGGAAGTACACTTCGTCCTGCTTGAACGTGGTGGGGTGCAGCACGACGCGGGCGCCGTTCGACAGCGTCCACTCCGTGATGCCGGCCTCGGGAATGGTCTTCTCCGCAGTAATCGCCCCGGGTGCCGGAGGATCGGCCATGAGGACGGCGTCCGGCACGGTGTCCACGTAGGCGGCGACGGCCGCCGACGACGCCGATTTGACGATGCGCGCCAGTTCGGCCTCGGACGGGATGGCCAGGCCGGGCCGCTCCGGGGCCGAGACGGCCACGACGCGGCTCGTGTCGCCGTTCCACTCCTTCGCGAGCGCGTTGACTTCGGCGAGGGTGATCCCCGGCAGGAACTTCACGTGCATCTGGTGCTCCCACGCGATGCCGGGGAGCGATTCGTCGGTCAGGAAGTTCCGGATGTACTCCGCCGCGAGGGGGGCCGACTCGTCCTTGTCGTTCTCGGCGAGCGCCTGGTCGTAGACGCGCAACAGGTTGCGCTTCTCGCGCTCGAGCTCGGTGGCGGTGAAGCCGTGGCGCTCGGCCCGCGCGGCCTCGCCGATGATCGCCTCGAGCGCCCTGGCGATCCGGTCCGGCTGGGCCATCGCCGAGAGCATCGCCACCTCCGTCGTCCGGACGAAGATGCCCCGGTCCACGCCCGCGCCGATGAACGGCGCGTCCGCGCGCTGGCTCAACTCGTTGAGCCGCGCGTTGAACATCGCCGCATACAGATGATCGATGATCCGCTCGCGGTACGACAGGATGGTCGCCTGTTCCCTGATCGGCAGCTTCTTGAAGATCGTCAACGACGCCGCCGGCAGTTCCGGGTCGGTCGCGATCGCGTAGCGGGTGCCCGGGTGGCCGGGCACGGGGTAGGCCGGCCTCGGCTTGGGCGCAACCGGCGCCGGGATGGGCCCGAACCGCTGCTTGATCAACCGCTCGATGGCGGGAGGATCGAAGTCGCCGACGGCGACGACGGCCATCAGGTCCGTGCGGTACCAGTCGCGGTAGAACTGCTTCAGGCGATCGTGGGAGAAAGTCTCGATCGACTCCTTCGTGCCGATCGGGCTGCGCACCGCGTAGCGCGATCCCTCCAGGATGACGGGGAACAGCTTGTCCTGGAGCCTGGCCGACGCCCCGCGCCCCTGCCGCCATTCCTCGATGATGACGCCCCGTTCCTTGTCGATCTCACGCCCGTCGAATGTGAGGTTGTGCGCCCAGTCTTCCAGGATCAGAAACGCCTTCTCGAGGATCTCCATGCGGTCGGTGGGCACCTTCAGCAGGAAGGTCGTATCGTCGAACGTCGTGAAGGCGTTCAGGCTCGGCCCGAACTGCATGCCGATCGACTCCATGAACCCGGTGATCTCCTGGCCGGCGAAGTGCTTCGTGCCGTTGAAGGCCATGTGCTCGACAACGTGCGCCAGCCCGAGCTGGTCGTCGTCTTCGAGTACCGAACCGGCGTTGATGACCAGGCGCAGCTCGGCGCGCTTCGCCGGGCGCGGGTTGCGCCGGATGTAATAGCGCAGCCCGTTCTCCAGCCGGCCGATGGTGATGCGGGGGTCGACCGGCACGCGCTCGGTCGCGGACGGCAGCGGAGCAACCGCCAGCGGCGCCGCTTTGCGGGCCGGCGCCTGGACGGCCGTCTGCGCGGCCGCCGAGGAGGCGGCCGCGAACAGCACGAGGGCGACGAGAAGGTGGCTCACGCGTCTGGAGAGAATCATCAGGTACACCTTGGAAACCGGTGGCGCCGGGCGCACGCATGCCCGGCAACGCAGGCGCGGCAGAATTTCAGTGTATCCGAAATGGCAGGCGCGTGCCCCGGGGTCTGCCTTCGACTTCGCTCGGGCCAGGGTCAGCTGACGTCGATGCCCATCCGGGTCACGAGATCCGCGACTTCGCGCCGGAGGAACCCGAACGACGGGATGACAAACAGCCGTTCCTGCATCTTCGACCAGTCGTAATCGGTCTCGATGACCTCGTCGGTGACGAACCTCCGGCGCTCGACGTCCTTCGAGAGGGAGAACGGAATCTCGCCCATGGAGGACAGGATGCCCGCGCCGAAGATGCGCGTCTCGCCGGCCTCCTCGATGAGACCGAACTCGATGGAGAACCAGCTGAGCCTCTTCAGCGCCAGCACGTGGTCGCCCGATGCCGCTCGCCCGGCGGCCCGGCCAATCGTCGTCAGCAGCTCGGCGTAGTCGTGGTTCACCAGCGGCGGCACGTGCCCCAGGCAGTCGTGAATCATGTCCGGCTCGGGGGTGAACTCGGGCTTCGAGCCGTGTCGGATGAACTGGGTGCACGGAAATCCGCGCTCCGCGATGTACGCATAGAAGATCCGGTACGCAATGGGCCCTTCGGCAGGGATGAGGTGCATGCCGCTCATCTGCTGCAGCTGGCCGCTCAGGGTTCGCAACTGCGGGATCTCGCCGGCACCGATCCCGAGATCGCGCTTGGCCTGGAGGTAGATCCGGCTCGCGTGGCGCAGGTGCAACTCGTCCAGCTTCGGGGACACCTCGCGCCAGATGCGCTGCTCCTCGGGGGTGTAATCGATGACGGGAGGCCCGAGGCTGCCCAACCGGTGCTTCCGGCACACGGCGAACAGTTCGTGTCGCCGGGTGACGTACGCCTCGTCGCCGATGCCCGGGTGCACCGGCTCGAGTTCGAGCACCTCGGGGTCGGGAGGGTTCGCGTAGATGTCGTTGGGGTCGTCCGCGGCGCGGTGTTCCGCCGATACCTGTTCCATGGCTGGGGGCTCCAGTGGGTACGGTTTCGTGACCTGCGCGGGGCGGCTTGCATCGCAGACGGCGATGACGGGCCGCTACGACACCGCTCCTGTCTTCGAGAATACGCGATGGGGCGCGGGCTGGCAAGCGCGCCCGCGTGCTACCATCGGCGGCGTTTCGCCATGAACGTGGACATTGTCGTCATCGGCGCCGGCGCCGCCGGCATGATGGCGGCCGCCCAAGCCGGCCGCCGGGGCCGGCGCGTCGTACTGGTCGACCACTGGCGCACGATTGGCGAACGCATTCGCGTGTCGGGGGGCGGACGCTGCAACTTCACCAACCGGCGTGCCGGGGCGGACGGCTACCTCTCGCAAAACCCGCGCTTCTGCCGGTCGGCGCTGGCCCGCTACCCGCCCGACGCCTTCATTGCCCTCGTCGAGCGCCATGGCGTTCCTTACCACGAGGAACAGCACGGGCAACTGTTCTGCGACCGGTCGTCGCAGGACATCATCGGGCTGCTCCGGCGCGAATGCGACGACGCCGGGGTGCGGCTCGTGCACCCGTGCGCCGTCGGTCGTGTCGCACGGGCCGGCACCTCCGGTCCCTCGCCGCCCGGGACGCACGGGGCACACTTCGACGTCGTCACCGATTGCGGCACGTGGCGGTGCGAAGCCGTCGTCATCGCCACGGGCGGACTGGCTGTCCCGCTGCTCGGGGCCACGCCGTTCGGCTATACGGTGGCCGGTCAGTTCGGCATCCCCGTCGTGGCGCCCCAGCCGGCCCTGGTGCCGCTCGCGCTCGCCCCGGTGATGATGGCCGCGCTGGCGCCCCTCGCCGGCGTCGCCTTCGAGGCGGAGGCCCGCTGCGGCGCCGGGTGCGAGGCGCCGCGCTTCGTCGAGCGCGCGCTGGTGACGCACCGGGGCCTCTCAGGCCCGGCCATCCTCCAGATCTCGAGCTACTGGCAGCTTCAGTCTTACGCCGCCGCCGCGCGCGCGCCGGTGGAACTCGACCTGCTGCCGGGGCGCGACGCCCGCGCCTGGATCGCGGAGCGCGCCGGCAGCCGGGCCGTCCTCCCGAACCTGCTCTGCGAGGTGCTCCCCCGCCGCCTCGCGCACGGCTGGTGCGGCCTGCACGGCTGGACCGGCCGGATTGACGAGTACCGGTTGCCGGCCCGCGACGCGATGGCGCGCGCCCTCAACGCCTGGACGCTGATGCCGTCCGGCACGCTCGGTTTCAAGAAGGCCGAGGTCACGCTCGGAGGCGTCGACACAAAGGCCCTGTCGTCGCAGACGATGGAGGCCCGCAGCGTGCCGGGCCTCTACTTCGTCGGCGAGGTCGTGGACGTGACGGGGTGGCTCGGCGGCTACAATTTTCAGTGGGCCTGGTCTTCGGGCTGGGTCGCAGGACAATACGCATGAACAGACCAAAGGCGGCTCTGCCGGACGGACGAGCGCGATTCGGGGTCCTCGGCCATGGGTGGCCGGGGCGCTTCCCATCTGCGCGCAGGCAGGACGGGCGAAGGTCAGCCGAGCACAGATGGGAACGGCCCGGACAGGACCCGCGGCCGACCGGTGACGGCTGCCGAATCGCGGTCGCAGCTGCCCTGGCGGTGGCCGCCGCCGCGATCGTTTCCGGCGGGCCCCAGCCGCAGGGCAAACCCGACGCGGACAGGCACGTCCGGTTCGTGACGGTTGCCCCGGGCGAGCCGCTCGAGGGCATCGTCGACAAGGCGTCCCGCGTCGTGCCTTCCCGGAACCAGCTCGACTGGCAGGCCCGCGAGTTCATCGCCTTCGCGCACTTCGGCATGAACACGTTCACCGACCGCGAGTGGGGGGACGGCACGGAGTCGCCCGCCCTGTTCAACCCGACCGACTTCGACGCGCGCCAGTGGGTGCAGGTCTTCAAGGCGGCCGGCATGAAGCTGCTCATCCTCACCGCCAAACACCACGACGGGTTCTGCCTCTGGCCGACCTCCACGACGACGCACAGCGTGAAGAGCAGCCCGTGGAGGAACGGGAACGGGGACGTGGTGGCGGAGGTGGCCCGGGCATGCCGCGAGGCGGGCATGGCCTTCGGGGTCTACGTCTCGCCCTGGGACCGGCA
>JAWOGY010000286.1:0-5170 GCA_046496425.1 Vicinamibacterales bacterium | reverse complement strand
CGCCGGACGCCGGATATGCCTTCTCGGGCTGGACTGGCGCCTGCAGCGGAACGAGTCCCAGCTACACGCTTCAACTGAACGGCGTGAAGTCGTGCGGCGCAATCTTCAGCGCGCTGCCGACCACGCCGTCAACGAACACTTCGACGACGGCCGGATCCACCACGTCGCCGTCTGGCAGCGGTGCGCCCGCGATTGGCCCGCCGTACACGCTGACCATCGCGCGTCCCTCAGGCGGCGTGGTGAAGGCAGCCGGCATCGCTTGCGGATCCACCGGCACTCTCTGCGCCGTCACCATGCCCGGCCCGATGACCATCGGCCTGCAGGCCACGCCGGACCCGGGCTACGTGTTCGCAAGCTGGAGCGGGCACTGCTCCGGCACCAGCCCTGGCTACTCACTGGCGCTCGAGGGGCCGCGCGCGTGCGGCGCGTCCTTCACGCTCGCCAGATAGCCGCCGGCGGCAAGAGTCCTGAGTCGCCGTTGAGCCCATCCGCGCGAAGCGCGCCAACAGGCTGACGCTCCGCGCCGCGCAGGCGTCGTTTCGCTGACAGTCCTGCCTCACCAGAACCGTAATCCTCTTTCAGGATTCGCACAAACCGCCAGTTTCCCGCCCGCCCAGGAACCCGGCTGCGCGCACGATTTTCAGCCTGTTTCTCACGTTTTCCGCAAGCTGCACCGGGGCATGCTTCTTGCCCCTTCCCTGCCGAAGCTACAAGGGTCTCGCGCGACCTCCCGAGACCCGTGTCCTCGATAACGCCGACATGAAAACGTTCCGCCACGAAGTACGCCGCACCCGGTCGAGCAGAGCCGCTTTGCTCGGCATCGCGCTCATACTCGCCGTCTCCGCCGCGGCGAACGCGCAGGTCGTCAGTGATCCGCGGGTGGCGGAGTTCGACCCGTCGCCTGATCACTGGCAGACGCTCGAGAGCGGTGAACCGGCGGTGGCGCGATACGAGTTGGGCGTCTATTTGATCGGAGCGTCGGCGCCGTTCGCCACGGTCGACATGGGAAAGCCTGATCCGGAAGCCGACGGCAAGATCCGCTACGACTTCTCGTCCGGCGTGTCCGGCTGGCCGCTGACGGGCAGTTACTACGAAGCCCGCGTGAGCGCCGTCGGACCGGAAGGCGCGGGGCTCAGTGAGGCGTCGAATCAGTTCGTCTTCGGCGCGCCGTCGGCGTGCATGCTCTCGTTGAGCGCGACATCGCCGCAGGTGCCGGCAGCGGGCGGCGACTACGCCGTGGATGTCTTCACCGGTGACGGCTGCGCCTGGGGGGCCTCCACCGCGCTCTCGTGGGTCACGCTGCTGACCTCGAGCGGGTCGGGCAACGGGATGGTCGCCTTCGTGCTCAACGCCAACACGACGATCTCCAGCCGCACCGGAACCATTACGATCGGCGGGTAGACGCTGACCATCCGACAGGAGGGCTTGGCTGTGCCGGCCACCTCCTGGGCGAAGCCTGCCGCCATCGCCCAGGGCACACCACTCGGTACGGCGCAGCTGAACGCTATCGCCAGCGTGCCTGGCGCCTTCGTCTACAGCCCCGCCGCCGGCACCCTGCTGGCCTCCGGCACCCATACGCTGCGGGCCACGTTCACGCCGAATGACACGACGCTGTATGCGAAGGCCACGGCCTCAACGACGATCACCGTCGGCCCCACCACCTATCAGTTGACCGTATCGCGCCCCTCCGGCGGCACGGTCTACAGCGCCGGCATCAACTGCGGCACGTCCACTTCGACTTGCCAGGTGACGATGAGCGCCAGCATGCCGCTCGGAATGCAGGCCGCGCCCGACGCCGGATTCAGGTTCTCGGGATGGACGGGCGACTGCACGGGCACGAGCCCGAGTTACACGCTTCAGCTGAACGGCGCGAAATCGTGCGGGGCCGGGTTCACGGCCATCACCACCACGCCTTCAACGAGCACCTCCACGACACCGAGCACGTCGACGACGACTTCATCGTCGACGACAGACGGCGCGTCTACGCCTCCGCCCGACGGCAGCGCGCTTCCGCTTGGCGCGCCATACACGCTGACCATCGTGCGGCCCACCGGCGGCGTCGTGAAGGCTGCCGGCATCAACTGCGGCACGGGCGCCGGCGCCTGCGCGGTGACCATGCCCGCGCCGATGACGGTTGGCCTCCAGGCCGTGGCAGACGCGGGCTACGTCTTCGCGGGGTGGACGGGTCATTGCTCGGGAACCGCTCCGAGCCAGGCGATGGCGCTCGAAGGGCCGCGCAGTTGCGGCGCGACCTTCGCTCCGGCAGGCACAACCGTCACATCGACGGCGCCATCCCCGACGTCCACGACGTCCACGCCGCCGCCCACATCCTCCGAACCGGCGTCAACGACGACGACCTCCACGACGACGACGAGCGGCTCGCTCCCGACGGGGGCTCCCTACACGCTCACCATCGCGCGCCCGGCCGGCGGCACCATCCAGGCCGCCGGCATCAATTGCGGCACCAAAGGCACGCAGTGCTCGGTGACGATGCCGGCGCCGATGTGGCTGGGGCTGCAGGCCACGTCCGACCCGGGTTACATCTTCACTGGCTGGACCGGCCAGTGCAGCGGGACTGAGCCTGGATACGCGCTGGTCCTCACCGGGCCGCGCAGCTGCAGCGCGACGTTCGCGGCCGCCAAGTAGATGACGCCGTGTGCCGCACCGGCGTCGCTGCGCTGACAAACCCGCCGCGCCAGATCCGTAATCGCGTTCCGAAAATCGCGCGTGATGGCGCGCGCCCGCCAGTGGCGCACCTCCTGCGACGCCTGACCTTTCCGGCCCGTTTCTCACGATTTCCGCAGCTTGCACCGGGGCACGGTTTTTGCCCCCTCCCCTGCTGAAGCTCGAGGGGTCTCCGGAGCTTCCCGGAAACCCAGGCTCGCGAGAACGTCAATGAAATCATCCCTGATCCCGCGCCGTCACGCTTCGCTGGGCCTCGCCGTTCTCGTCGGCATCGCCGTGACGATCGCACTTGCCGCGCCCGCACGCGCACAGTCCGTGTCCGATCCGCGCATCGCGGAATTCGACCCGTCGCCCGACCACTGGCAGGTGCTCGACAGCGGGACCCCCGCGGTCGTGCGATACGAACTCGGCGTGTACACGCTCGGCGCGTCGGCGCCTTTCGCGACGGCAGACATGGGGAAGCCCTCGCCTGATTACGACGGGAAGATCCGCTTCGACTTCTTCGCCCAGCTGGCGGCGTGGCAGCTGCCCGGCGGTGAGTACGAGGCGCGCGTCAGCGCCGTCGGCCCCGAGGGCGCGGCCCTCAGCGACGCGTCGAACCCGTTCACGTTCACGACCGACGACACCCCCTGCACTTTCTCCGTGAATGCCACGAAGATCTCGGCTCCCGCCTCGGGCGGCACCTACGGCGTGGACGTCGTGACGGGGATCGGCTGCGAATGGGCCGTCGCCAACGAGCCCCTCTGGGTGACTCTTTGGACG
This sequence comes from Vicinamibacterales bacterium, assembly GCA_046496425.1. Taxonomy (GTDB): domain Bacteria; phylum Acidobacteriota; class Vicinamibacteria; order Vicinamibacterales; family JAKQTR01; genus JAKQTR01. The sequence goes on along the minus strand of JAWOGY010000286.1, from coordinate 1,723 downwards.
GGCGGCGGGTCGGGCAGCGGAACCCTGGCGTTCGAGGTCGAACCGAATCCCACGGCGACGAGCCGCGCCGGCACCATCGAGGTCGCGGGTCAGATCCTGACCGTGTCGCAGGCTGCCGGCGTGGAGGAGTGCAGCTACAGCGTGACGCCCACCGTGTTCAGCTTCTCGGCCGCGAGCGACAGCGGCAAGGTCAGCGTGACGACGGGGTCCGGCTGCGGGTGGAGCGCGGCATCCAGCGAGAGTTGGCTGGCGCCGGAGGTGACGGGCGGCAGCGGCGGGGCCACCTTCTCGTTCACCGTCAAGCAGAACAACGCGATCACGAACAGGCAGGCGACGCTGACGGTCGGCCCCTGGGCTGTGACGGTGTTCCAGAGCGGAAAAGCCCGCCGGACCAAATAGTCAGCCCCAGACGGTTGACATAAGTCAACCGTTGTGTGCCTGCTGTTCAAAAAGAGACAGACCTGGGTCCTGTCAGGCACCTACCATCCTCGAAAGCTCCGCCGCCGATGCGCGCGATGTGCTGCAGTCTCGGATGAGGGTATAATATCCGCCGGAAGTACCTCGCCATTATGGTGTTGAGGTTCGGTTCCCGATGGTGCCGAATCGTCGGTGGTGCCGGGGTGTTGAAGCCATACGCAGGGGCCGATACACCCCCCAGGCAGGTGCGGTAGCCAAGCCCGCACCCCGTCGTGGCGGTCCGCCCGGGGCTGGTCAGACCCTCGAACTGGGACTGACGGGGCGAAGCTACGATTGGATCTCTTCCCCATGTACGAAGCATTCTTCGGGCTCAACGAGCCGCCCTTCCAGCTCACGCCGAACCCGCGGTTCCTCTTCCTGACGGCCGCTCACCGCGAGGCGCTCGCCACGCTGCGCTACGGGCTCACTTCGTCGCTGGGCATCACGCTGCTGCTCGGCGAGGCCGGCACCGGGAAGACCACGCTCCTCAGCGCCGCGCTGCTCGCCGAGCGGCGCCCGAAAGACCGCATCGCGGTGCTCAGCAACCCGACGCTGAAACCGGCGGAGTTCTACGAGATTCTCGCCGACCGCTTCGAGCTTCCCGACACCGCGGGCTCGAAGGCGAAATTTCTGCTGGCCTTCGAGCGCGACCTGCTCAATCGACACCAGGCTGGGGGCCTGACCGCAGTCGTGATAGACGAGGCGCAGAGCCTCACGCACGCGCTGTTCGAGGAGGTCCGGCTGCTGGCGAACCTCGAGACGGCCACCGCGAAGCTGGTCAACGTGGTACTCGTCGGCCAGCCGGAACTGGCGGAGCGCCTGAACGACCCGTCACTCCGCCAGCTCAAGCAGCGCATCATCCTGCGCGCGGAGCTCGCGCCGCTCGGCCTCAAATCGACCGCGTCCTACATCGCGGCCCGGCTTCGCGTGGCGGGAGCGGCGCCGACCGACGTCTTCACGAAAGACGCCGTGGGCGCCATCTACGAGGCCTCTCGAGGCATCCCGAGAATCATCGGCGTGGTGTGTGAGAACGCACTGCTCGCGGGATACGCGGCGGAGAAGAAGCCCGTCGACAAGGCTGTCGTCATCGACGTCTGCCGCGACCTGGACCTGCCCGTCAACGGCCGCCCCCCTCATGCGGAGGGCGCGCCGCCGCACCAGGACGCGGCGGCGAAGAAGCACCCGGCTACTGGCGAGCCGGTGCCGCGTACCGCGGTGTCCCGGGTGTGGATTGCGTCCGGGAGCAAGCCGGCCGGCCAGGCGCGCG
>JAWOGY010000160.1:0-3823 GCA_046496425.1 Vicinamibacterales bacterium | reverse complement strand
TCCCTGGTTCCCGACTCCGCAGACGGTCTTGCCGCCGCCGCCGTCACCGCCGCCGGCAGGCGTCATCAGCAACGTGAGGTTGCTGACATCCGTCGCGTTGATCGTGATGTTCCAGCAGCCGTCCGACGGGATCACGAGGTTGCCGTTCGATCCGCCCGGGCCGGGATCGCTGAGCGGGAGCGTGACGCCCTGCCGGGTGGGCTCGCCGAGCACCGCACGGTCGAAGGCGTCCCAGGCCTGCTGAGCGATCTTGTACTGGTATTCGCCCGCAACGAACTGCTGCTCGAGCTGGTAAATCCCGTCGCCCGTGTTGATGAATCCCCACTCGGGCCGCGGCGCCCAGTCGTTGAATGCGCCACGCATGTAAAGCTGTCCGCCGAACGCCTCGCCGTTGTTCAGCCCTGCGTCCGCGATCCCGCAGCTGCCGTTGGCGAGCACTACGGCACCCGTCACCTGCATGGCGGAGGCCGCGAGCGACACGGCCGCGGCCTCGACCGCCGGCACCTCGAGATCGAACTCGACCTGGCGCGCCGGTGACGCGAACACCACCAGGCCGGTGGTGCCGTCCCTGACGATCCATTTTCCGGCGCGGGTCAGGCCGCCCGAGAAGCTGGCGGTCTCGGGGGAGCTGCCGACCACGAAGGTGCCGTTCGTGTCGAAGTCGAAGCCGGTGGTGTTGGTCACCGGCTGCGGCTGCTCCACGGCCGGACCGTCGCCTCCGTCGACGCTCGGGCTGCAGCCCGTGACGAGCATCGCTGCGGCCGCAGCAACCATGAACCTGCGAATCAACGGGACTGCAAGAATCATCTCGGATCTCCGGGTGGCCGCGCGGGAGGGCACAGGGCCGCCCGCGACGGCACTCGCGGGCGCGGCCCGCGGGCTCGGTGGAACAGAACTGGCGGAGCTGACCCCACGCTCCATCTCCCTGGTGCCGGCGGATGGGACTCCTGCCGGACTCGACTCCTTGATCTCGATTGCGCCGGGCGTGCACCCGGTACTCCGCAGCATAGCGTCCACGAACGGACGCTGCCATACCTTATGCGGTTAACCGAAACACGCGGTCGCGCGACCCGTTGCAGCGGGGCCGAGGGCGCCAGCGGCCCCGCCTCTCGGCGGGCCCGCGCAGCCGGCCGCGAGACCCCGCAGCTACCGGTCACTGACGATGTATGCCGTGCGTGCCGGCACATTGCCGATCAGCCGCCCGCCCGCAAACGACAACCCGTGAATACGCCCGGTCAGTTCGATCGCGGCCCCGTCATTGAAGCCGGCCGCGTCGATACCCCCGAGCGCCCCGAGATCGGCCGGCGCGTCGCCGTTGTTGAGCACGAGGATGACGCTCGCGGCGCCGTCCAGGTCGCGGCGCAATGCAAGCACGTCCCCGGCCGCGGGCTCGGCGGTGACCATGAGCATCGCCACCTCCGGGTCGGCCGTGTCGAGCGTCCAGCGGTAGCAACCCGCGTCCGCGATCGAAATCGAGCCGTTGCCCGCCGGAACGCCGATGAGCTGCGAGACGCCCAGCAGCGTCGGGGCGCCGATCACGGCGCGCTCGACCGACCAGTCCTCGGAGGCGATCTTGTAGTCGTGCGAGCCCGCGGGGAGCGCCACCAGGGCCTCGAGCTGGTTTACGCCCGTGCTGACGAACGCGTCCGACGCCGCCGGCGGATCGGCCCAGTCGCTGAAGGAACCGCGCACGAACATCCGCCGCCCGAAGGCGATCTCGTCCGGACCCGTGGGCTCGACGCCGCAGGTCTCGCCCGCGCCTGCCGTGACCTCGAGGGTCATGGCGTCGATGTCGGCCGCCTGGACGCGGAAGTTGTAGCAGCCGGCCGCGTCGATCACGAGGTTCCCGTTAGGTTGGCCGCCGCCGGAGATCAGCGGCAGGATGCCACCGCCCGGAATGGTGTCCGTGCCCGGCTCCGTGATCCGCTCGAAGCTCCAGTCGGCGACCGCGATCTTGTAGCCGTAAGCGCCTGCCGCGACCTCGAACTCCGCCTCGTAGGTCGTCTCGCCGGTGCGCAGGAAGCCGGCCTCCGGCGTCGCGCCCCAGTCATTGAATCCGCCGCGCATGAACAGCTGTCCGCCGAAGGGATCCGGCGGAGCGCCTTCGCCGGCGCGACACTGCTGGCCGAAATCGTACAGGACCTCCTGCGCGCCGCGCCGCAAGGCAGGATAGGCCTCGCGCGCCGCGGCGAGCGCCGCGAGCCGGCGCACCAGGGGTGCGGCGGTGTTCAGGCGCGTCACGGTCAGCACCGGGTTGGCGCTGCTGGCGGTGACGTCGACCCCGAAGCGATAGCACCCGTCCTGCGCCGGATTGAACTTGACGTTGGGTCCGCTCGTCCCCAGGGTCACTGGCTCGTCGAGCGCGACCGTCACGTCGGCTGTGCGCTCGTTGTCCCAGCCTGCGTTGGCGAGCTTGAACTCGTAGTTCCCCGCGGCGATCTCCATGGCGGCGGCATACTGTCCGTCGCCGAGGTTGATCAGCTTCGCCTGGTCGGGATTGCCCCAGTCGTTGAAACCGCCCCGCACGAACAGCTCGGCGCCGAAGTCGGCGGCATTGTCACGGCCCTGGTCCGCGATCAGACAACTGGTCAGCGACGGATCGCCGGCCGCCGCGAAGTCCATGCGCTCGCGGTTGGAGTTGCCGTCACGGAAGCTGAACGGATCACCGAGACCCTCCATGCCGATCTCCGTGCCGTAATAGACGGACGGGATGCCGCGGTTCGCGTACAGGAAGGACAGCGCCATGTCGAGGCGCTCGACGGCTTCGCCGCGCGGCTTGCGGGCAGCCTCGATGCTGGTCGAGATCCAGCGCCGCACGTCGTGATTGTCCAGGAACGTCGTCAGCCGGCCGGGCTCGGAATAGGCGCCGTCCGCGGCGAGCACGCTCGCGACCTGGGAGGTGAACCCGAGCCCGGTCAGAGACTGCTGCAGCGCGCCGTACAGCGGGAAATCAAATACCGAGGGCGACCCGACGCTGTCGAGATAAAAGGCGATCCGCTGCGGGGACAGGTCGAAGACCTCGCCGACGCTCCAGAGCGCGCCGCGATCGGCGGGCGCGCCGGGCGCGAATGCCTCGGTCCAGAAATCGCGATTGACATGCTTCATCGCATCCCAGCGGACGCCGTCGACGCCGGTCGTGCTGAGCAGCGTGGCCAGCGTGTCGAGCAGGAAGGCCTCGACCTCCGGATTCTCCTGTACCAGGTCGGGCAGGCCGGCCAGGCAGAGCGTTTCGTCGTCCGTGCCGCACTCGGCGCCGGTGCGCACCCAGTCGGGCTCCGCGCCGATCAGCGCCGCGTCGAAGCCGACGTGGTTAACGACCACGTCCATGATGATCTTGAGGCCCTCGGCATGGGCCGCGGCGGTCAGCGCCTGCAACTCCTCGAGCGTGCCGAAATGCGGCTCGATGATCGACCAGTCTTCCGGCCAGTAGCCGTGATAGGCGGCGTTGCCGTTGCTCAGCGCAGGCACCTGCAACACGACCGGCGAGATCCAGATCGCGGTGAAGCCCATGCCCTGGAAATAGCCTTCCTCGATCTTCTGCCGGATGCCCGCGAAGTCGCCGCCGTGCCAGGCAATGGGGTCGTCAGGATCGGCCGCGTCGCCGCGCCGGTCACCGAGCCCGTCGTCGTTGGCCGGATCGCCATTCGCAAAACGATCGGTAAGGGCCCAGTAGATGATCTCGTCGGAGAAGTCCGCCAGCAGCGGCGCCGCGCCGACCGGGGTGACCGCCTGGGCAGTGTTGTTGCCCGTGTCAGGATCAGGCCAGCGCGCATCCTCGCCGACGTCGAGCGAGGCCTCGAGGTCCGGGCCACCGGCTGCCTTG
>JAWOGY010000227.1:0-20960 GCA_046496425.1 Vicinamibacterales bacterium | reverse complement strand
AGCGTCGAGATGAACGCGTCGAACAGCTCGACTTTCGACGCGTCGGGTGCCTCGTGGATGCGGTAGATCGCGGGCACCTGCCGCCGTTCCAGTTCGGTAGCGACGGCTTCGTTGGCGAGCAGCATGAACTCCTCGATCAGGCGGTGCGCGTCGTTGCGCTCGGCGGCCGTGATCGCCTCGACCTGCCCGTCACCGTCGAGGCGGATCTCCGCCTCAGGCAGGTCGAAGTCGATCGAGCCCCGCCGGCGGCGCCGGTCGCGGAGCAACTCGAACAGGCCGTGCATCTCCCGCAGCATCGCCCCAATCGCCGGGTCGTCCCCGTCGCGCAAACGGCGCTCCCCCGTCAGCACGGCGTTCACGCCCGCGTAAGTCAGGCGGGCGCGGCTGCGGATGACGCCGTCGTGGAACGCGACGCGGACCGGCTCTCCGGCCGCGTCAATCTCGATGATTGACGACTGCACCATGCGGTCCACGCCCGGTTTGAGGCTGCACAGGCCCGTGGCCAGCTCGGCCGGGAACATGTGCACCGCGCGGTCGGGGAAGTACACCGACGTGCCCCGGTCGAGCGCCTCCTCGTCCAGTGCGCTGCCGGCCTTTACATAGTGCGCGACATCGGCGATGTGCACGCCCAGCACGTATCCGCCCGTCCCGCGCCTCACCACCGACACGGCGTCGTCGAAGTCCCGCGCGTTGTCGCCATCGATGGTCACCGTCAGTTCGCCACGGAAGTCGGTCCGGCCCTCGCAGTCCTGCGGGCGCACCTCCTCTCCCATCCAGCGGGCCTCGGCCACGGCGCCGGGGCCGTGGGACTCGACGATGCCGTGCCGGCGCAGGATGACGGTGGTGTCGACGCCGGGAGCGTCGGGCTGCCCCAGCACATCGATCACGCGGCCGGCGGGCCCCCTCGTGGCGGTCGGCCATCGCGTGATTTCGACCTCCACCATGTCGCCCGGCGCGGCGCCCCGAGACTCGGCCGGAGGCACGAGCACCCGGTCGCGCATGCGCCGATCGAACGGCACCACGTGAACGCGCCCCGACGCGTCGTTCTCGATCTGCCCCACCACCCGCGCTGTCCCTCTCTCAACGACGCGAACGATGCGGCCTTCCGTCCTGCCGTCTCCCATGGCGGGACTCCGCCGGACGGCGACCCGATCGCCGTGGAGCGCTTCATGGAGGTGCGACCGGGGGATGTAGAGGTCATCGGCTGCCGAATCGTGGTCGGGCGTGACAAACCCGTAGCCGTCCGGGTGCATCTGGAGCACCCCGACCACGTGGTCCGCGCGCCCGGGCAGCGCGTACCGATGGCCGCGGAGCGGGATGATGGCGCCTTCGGCGGCCAGGGCATGCAGGTGACGACGGAACGTGACGCGCTGGTCGCGGGGCACGTGGAGGCGCTGCTGCAGTTCGCGGGCGGATGACGGCCGCAGAAGCACCTCCTGCAGCGACTGCAGCAAGGCCTCGCGCGTCACGGCATCTTCGGCAGCAGGCGGATGGCTTCGGCCAGCCTGGTGTTCGCGGTCTGATCGAGGCGGCCGGCCAGCCGCTGGGCGTCAACGACGCGCGAGGCGACGTCTCTCGCGGCAGCGGCTTCGCTGGCGAGACCCAGTCGGTCGAACGCCTCGGCAACGGTCAGAAGCTCGGCCTTTGCGCTCTCGAGACTGCGCGAGGCATCGCCGAAGTTCACCTCGAAGAGGCTGACCCTGGCGGCCAGCATGCTCCCCCGCGCGTTTGCCAGGTGCAGGCCGGTTCCAGTCTTCGCGAGCGCCTCCTCGGTGCGCCCTTGCCCGGCCACGCCCCAGATCCAGCCGCCCAGCACGGCAAGCGCCAGCGCGGCGAACATGACGAGAACGACCTTCAGCGTGATCTTCATCGCGGATCCTTCCCGAGCATCATGACAATCTGGATGTCGCCGACATTGGTGCTGGTCGGCCCGGTGATGACCAGGTCTCCGAGAGCGTGGAAGTAGGCGTAGGCATTGTTGTCGCGCAGGTAGCCGCCGGGCTCGCCGAGTCCCGCCTCTCGCGCGCGGGCCGCCGTCGAGTTGTCGGCGAGCGCGCCGGCGGCGTCGGTCGGCCCGTCGATGCCGTCGGTACCGACGCTGGCCACCACGACGGCGGCGGCGAGGCCGGCCAGCGGTTCGGCGAGCGCGAGGGCGAGTTCCTGATTGCGCCCGCCCTTCCCCGTCCCGGTGACGGCGACCGTTGTCTCCCCGCACGACAGGAGGCAGGTCTTCCCGCGCCGGCCGGCGGCCAGCCTGATCCGGCCGAGCACCGACCCGGCGGCCACGCGGGCCTCGCCCGTCAACGGCGCCGCCTCGACCTGGACGTCGTACCCTCTCGTGACCGCTTCGCGCCGCGCGCCCTCGACCGCGTCTCGCGCCGCGCCGACAATCGTCGTCGTCGTCCTGGCGAAACCGGCGGAGCCCGCCTTCGGCGTCTCCGGCCTGATGCCGCGGACGCCCTCGCCCAGCGCCTCGACAACGGCGGCCGGGTACGTCCCGATTCCGCCGAAGCGAGCGAGGACTGCGAGCGCATCGCTGTAGGTCGCCGGATCGGCCACCGTCGGTCCCGACGCGATGACCGCGAGATCGTCGCCGACCACGTCCGAGACGGCGAGCGCGACCGTGCGTCCCCCGCAGGAGGACGCCAGACGGCCGCCCTTCACGCGAGAGAGGTGCTTGCGGACCGCGTTCAGCGCCGTGATGTCGGCGCCCGCGCGGAGCAGGCGCGAGGTAGTGGCCTGGAGATCCTCGAGTGAGACGCCGTCGGCCGGAGCCTCGAGCAGCGCCGACGCTCCGCCCGACAGCAGCACGACGAGGACGTCGTCGGCGTCGGTGGCCGCGGCGAGATCCAGCGCCCTGAGCCCGGCGGCGAGGCTGCCGGGAGTCGGAACCGGATGCCCGCCCGTGAAGTACTCGATGCCGCGCGGGAGCGCCCCTGGCGGCCCTGTCGAGACGGCCATCGCGAGCGCCGGTTGGCTCGCCAGGCCGGCCAGGCAGGCCTCCGCCATCGGCACGGCGGCCTTGCCCGCCGCGACGAGGTTCCAGCGCCGTGCGGCGGAGACGGCCTCAGCGACTGCCGGGAGGCCGCGGGCGACGCACGCCCCGGCGTCGGCGGCGGCGAAGGCCGCCCGCACGACGGCCAGCGCGTCGTCGCGGAGCGGGGCGAGGTGGAAACTCAGTGAACGTTCCTTGGGTCGGCCGCGATCAGGCTGCCGGTGGCGGCATCGATGCAGCGCAGCAGCCGGCTGACCAGTTGATCCGCGTGATCGAGCGCGCACAGCGTCTCGATGCGCATGAGGATGAGGTCCAGCGCAGCCTCCGCGCCCGCCACCGCGCTCTCGGAGTAATACTCCCGCTGCTGGCGCAGCTGGGCCTGCCGCTTCAAAAACTCCTCGCGGTAAAAATCGGCAAGTACGGCGGTGGACGAGCACGGGCAGGCGGGAAGTTGTGTGACGCTGGAACTCCGCATGAAGATCCTCAGGAGCGGCAAGTCCAAGACAAATTCAGTCTAATTGCGTGACGCGCGCCTGTCAACGCACGTGCCGGGCTGCGAGATACCCGCCCGCGCACCCGACGACCATGCCGAGCGCGACCAGCAGCACCGACATGCTCGCCGGAAGGAAGCCCAGGTCGGCGGCGCCGACGCTCTGGCCCAGCGCCGCGAGGATGCGGGCCCGCACCAGCACGTAGCCCGCGTACAGCGCGACGAGCGAGACGAGCGCGCCCGCGCCGCCCTGCAGGATCCCCTCCACGACCAGCGGCCCTCGCAGCAGGCCGATGGGCGCGCCCATCAACTGCATGATGTCCACTTCGTCGCGGCGCGCGTGCAGCGCGAGGCGCACGACCGTGGCGACCGTGAGGACGGCCGCCGCCAGCAGGACCGCGCCGAGGATCCAGCCCGCCCAGCGGACGCCGGCGGTGATGCGGCCGAGGCGTTCGAGCCAGCGGCGATCGAAGCGGACGTCCGCCACGCCCCCGGCCGCTCTCACCTGGGCGGCGAAGGCCTCGAGCGCGGCGCCTGCCGCCGTCGCGGGATCGAGACGCACGTCGATGGAGGCGGGCAGCGGGTTCTGCGGCAGGTCCGCCAGGCCCGCGGCGAGGTCCGGGAAATCGCGCCTGAAGCGGACGGCCGCCTCCGCCTTGGAGACGAACTCGCGGGAGGCGACGGCAGGATGATCCTCGAGCATCGTGTTGAGCGCCACGCGCTCGTCGGGCGAGATGTCGTCCGCCAGGTAGATCGAGAACTCCGCGGCCGCGCTCCACCTCGACACCGCGCGGTCCAGGTTCACCGTCACGAGCAGGAATCCGCCCAGCACGAGCAGCGCCGCCGCAATGGTCAGCACGGAGAGCAGCAGCGACACCCGCTGACGGCGCAGGCTGGCGATCGCTTCCTCGAGACAGTAGGTGAGCCAGTGTGCCGTCATGGGCGCCTACGACGTCTCCACCAGGTGGCCGTGATCGAGCGTGACGGCGCGCCGGCCCACGTGCCGCATCAGCTCCCTGTTGTGCGTCGCGACCAGCACGGTGGTGCCCCGGGCATTGATATCGCGGAACAGGTTCATGATCTCGAGCGACAGGTCCGGGTCGAGATTACCCGTCGGCTCGTCGGCCAGGATGAGCGACGGCTCGTTGACCAGCGCTCTCGCAATCGCGACGCGCTGCTGCTCGCCGCCGGACAGTTCCAGCGGATAGGCGTTCATGCGGTGCTGGAGCCCCAGCCATTTCAGGACCTGGAACGTGCGCCGCTGCTGCGCCACCGACGTGGCGCCCAGCACCCGGGGCACGAGGCCGACGTTGTCCAGCACGGTCTTCGAGGCGATCAGCTTGAAGTCCTGGAACACGAACCCGACGGCCCGCCGGTAGGTCTGCGCCTGTCCCGGCGTGAGCTTCGCCAGGTCCCGCCCGGCAACCTTGATTGAACCTTCCGTCGCGAGTTCCTGCCGCAGCAGGAGCCTCAGCAGCGTGGACTTGCCGGCTCCACTGGGCCCCGTGAGAAAGACGAACTCCCCCTTCTCGACGACGAGCGACACGTCGCGCAGCGCGTAAATCCCGCGGCCGTACATCTTTGAGAGGTGCGAGGTTTCAATCACGGCAGCCCGGCGACGCGTCCGTCGAGGCCCCCCTGCGGGAGGCGTTGTGAGAATGGGCCGAGTATAGCATGCAGCCGGCCGGCATCCGGCCGGCTGGCGGGCGCGGCTATCCTCACGTGCCCGGCGAATCGAGTGTCTGGCGCACGAGGCGCTCGACGGCGGAGGGATTCGCGCGGCCGCCGCTTCGCTTCATCACCTGGCCGACGAGGAACCCGGCCACGGCGCGCTTCCCCGCCCGATACTGCGCGACCTGGTCCGGGTGCGTCGACAACGTGTCGTGGACCAGTGTTTCCAGCGCATCGGTCCGCGACTCCTGGAGCAGGCCGCGAGCGGCCGCGATCGAGGCGGCCGTTCCGCCGGTGGCCATCATGCCGCCCAGAACCTGCTTCGCGGCGGACGCCGAGATGACGCCCGCCGCCATCATCCGGATGAGTTCACCGAGCGCCTCCGGCGTCACGCGGCTCGCGTCCACGGTGAGCCCGGCCTCGGCGAGGCGCCGGGCCAGCTCGCCGCGCACCCACAGACAGGCCGCCGCCGGATCACCGGATGCCTCTGCCGACCGCTCGAAGTAGGAGGCCAGCCCCGGCGTCCGTGCCAGCGCCCCGGCATCGTCATCGTCGAGCCCGTACGTCGTGGCGAGGCGCGCCTCGCAGGCGCCGGGCAGCTCCGGCAGGGCTGCGCGCAGGCGCGCCAGCCTCTCAGCCGAGAGCGCGAGCGGCGGAAGGTCCGGTTCCGGAAAGTACCGGTAGTCCTCCGAGTCCTCCTTCGTGCGCATGCCGACGGTGCGCCCGGCCGCGTCGTCCCAGAGCCGGGTTTCGACGTCCACACGGCCGCCCGCGCGGAGCACGCGCTCATGCCGGGCGATCTCGAACTCGAGGGCCCGCTGGAGCGCCCGGAACGAATTCAGGTTCTTGATCTCGGTGCGGACGCCGAGGCCGCCCTCGCCGCGGCGCCGCAACGAGACGTTGGCATCGCACCGGAGGCCGCCCTCTTCCATGTTCGCGTCCGATGCGCCGATGGCCACCAGCGCGGCGCGCAGGCGGCGGGCAAACTCCGCGGCGTCAGCGGCGCTGACAAGATCGGGCTCGGTCACGATCTCCACCAGCGGCACGCCGCTCCGGTTGAAATCGAGATAGGCGGACGCGGCCGAATCCGGAAACCCCTCGTGAAGCGACTTGCCAGCATCTTCCTCGAGATGCACGCGGACCAGCCTCACGGTGCGGGTCCGGCCCGCCGACCGCCACGTCAGGGCGCCGCCGGTGGCGAGCGGCCGATCGTGCTGCGTGATCTGGTACCCCTTCGGCAGGTCCGGGTAGAAATAGTGCTTGCGGGCGAAGCACGAGCGCGAAGACACCGCGCAGCCGAGCGCCAGCGCCGCCGAGGCCGCAAGGTCGACGGCCTTCGCGTTCGGCACTGGCAGCGCGCCCGGCAGCCCGAGGCACGTCGGGCAGGTGCGGGTGTTCGGCGGCGCGCCGTAGATCGCCGAACAGAGGCAGAACATCTTGCTCGCGGTCCGCAACTGCGCGTGCACCTCGAGCCCGATGTTCACGTCGTACGCGCCTGCCGGATCGGAGCCGTGGTCCGTCATCGATCGCCACCCGGCAGTATAGCCGACCCTTGCCCGGCTACAGGGCGGCGGGCGGCCGACCGATACGTGCAGTTGTGAGCAACGCCGTGCCACAGGTCCGGGCTCGTCGCCGCCAGCGCACATTCCCGGCCCTCCTGTGCCTGCCGCTGGCCGCCCTCGCCTGGCTGACGCCCGCCTGCGCGTCGTGGCCGGGAAGTGCGCCGGGCGGCGCGGGCGCCGGCACCAGGCCTTGGCCGCTGACCCTGCCTGCGACCGTCAAGGTTCGCGTCGGCACGGCTGGCGCCGCGCGGCTTGTCACGCTCGCGCTCGAAGAGTACGTCCTCGGCGCGGTGCGCGCCGAGATGCTGCCGGCGACGCTTCGCGCCCGGCCCGCGAACCGGGCGCTCGACGTGCAGGCGATCGTGTCGCGATCCTACGCCGCCGCCAGTCTCCGCCGCCACGCCGCCGAGGGGTACGATCTGTGCGACACGACGCACTGTCAGGTGTACCGGCCGGCCGCGGCCGGCGAAGGGCCTGCCGACCCGGCCGCGAAGGCCGTCAGCGCCACGCGGGGCCAGGTCCTGACTTTCCAGGGCCGCGTCGTTCAGGCGCTCTTCCATGCGGACTGCGGCGGGCACACGGCGTCGGCCGCGTCGGTGTGGGGCGGCACCGACGCGCCGTACCTCGCATCGGTTCCCGACTGGTACTGCCAACGCCGGCCGGCATCGGGTTGGACATTCGCAGCAGAAGAAGCCGCCGTGATCCGCGCGCTGAACGCGGACCCGCGCACGCGAATCGGGGATCGTCTCGGCCGCGTCGAGATTGCCTCGCGCGCGCCCGCCGGCCGCGCGCTGGCGGTGACGCTGGTCGGCTCGACGACCGTCTCGGTAAGGGCCGAAGTGTTCCGCGCCGCCGTGACCCAGGCCTTCGGGTCGCGCTCGCTCCGAAGCACCTGGTTCGACGTGACCCGGGACGGCCCGCGCCTCCGCTTCTCCGGCGTGGGCTTCGGGCACGGCGTCGGGTTGTGCCAGTCCGGCACGCTCCGGCGGGTCGAGGCTCGGCAGTCGCCCGCCGAGATCCTCGCCCATTACTTCCCGGGCAGCCGGCTGCAGTCCCTCTCATCGGCGCGCGCCAGGCCGGATCTCTCCGAGCGGCTTCTCGGCCGCTGACGCGCCCCCGCTGGCCGATCACGCCGCTAACATGTCATTCTGCAAAACGTTACGACGGGAAGCCGGGAATCTGGTACCATCCCGATCATCGCCGGGTCGCCGCGCCGGCAGTAAACAGATCGCGACCTCGTGGCGTAGACAGGGGCAGAAGGCGGTGACCGGTTCCTCTGGCTCTCGCTCCGACATGCCGTTGACCCCGGTTCGCAACGACCGGTCCGGAGACGTGTCGAGCCGCCAGGGCGGTCCCGGGCCGGTGACCCCGGCCAGTTGCTCTGAGGATGCCCGGCGAGTCAAAGCGGCGGTTCTCGCAGGGCAGCAGGACCAGGCGAGGGACGCGTTTGCCGACCTCGTCGGTTCGTACCAGCGCCAGGCCATGCGCCTGGCGCTGTACCTGTTGCGGGACGCGGCCGAGGCCGATGAAGCGGTGCAGGACACGTTCGTGAAGGTGTTCACGCACATTACGTCCTACCGCGAGGATTTGCCGTTCGAGGCGTGGTTCACCCGCATCCTCGCCAATACCTGCCGGGATCGGCAGAAAGCGAGGCGCCGGCGGGAACGGTGGGAGACCATCGGGTTCGAACGCGCGGACCATCCGGGTTCCCCCGTGGACCGGGCTCAGGCGCCCGGCTTGAGCCCCGAGGACGAGCTGCTCGGCAGTGAGCGGCGGCGGGAGTTGATGAGCGCGATTGACACGCTTCCCCGCCGTCAGCGCGATATTCTGCTGCTGTGCCACGTCGAGGGGCAATCGCCCCGCGAGGTGGGCGCGATGACTGGGTTGACCGAGTCGACTGTTCGTGTTCATCTGTTTCGGGCGCTGCGGAAATTGCGCGGCGTTCTGGAGGCCGGCCGTGTTCGCCGCTAAGCGACACCTCGACGACGACGTTCTCATCCGCCGGTACCTCGCGGACCGCGGCCTGGCGGCCCTCGAGGCGGGCGACGATAGCCCGTTGCGGCACCTCGCCCACTGTCCGGCGTGCGAAGCGCGCTACGAGGCGCTGCGAGCCGGGTTCGACGAGTCCCGCGAGGCGGCCATCGCCGACGCCGAGGCGGCCTGCACACCCGATCGCATGGAGCGTCAGCGCGATCGCATCCTCAGGCGCATCGACGCCCTGCAAACCGGCCCGCGTGTCCTGGCCTTCCCCGCCGCCGCGCAGAACGGCCAGGCGGCGCCTCAGACACGGGTCTTCCGGCGCTGGGTGGCCGCCGCGGCCGCCGCGAGCTTCCTCGTGGGGCTGGGCGCGGGACGCCTGGTGTTCAACGAACCGTCAGGCACGACAACCGCGGACGCGCGCCAGCAGACGGCGCCGGCATCGGCCCGGCAGGCGCCGACGATGCGGGCCCTTCACGTCGAGCCGGCCGTGAACGACGAAGAGTTCCTGTCGGAGATCGAGCTGGCCACCGCCGCGCCGCGCACGCGTGAACTGCGGGCGATCTACGCCTTCACCCTCGGAGAGTCGCGCGACGTCCCGCGCGCGGTCGGGAAGGACTGACCCGCGCGCATGGCCGACGGCGTGACACTGCTCATCGGTCCGCAATCCCTGGCCGCCTGTCTGGCCGCACACCCGGACACCCGGGACACCGAACTGCTCGTCTTCGACGAGGAGCAGGTATGCCAGGCGGTCGAGCACATGGTGCGGCAGCGGCCGCGGGTGGTCGCCATGCCCGAGAAATTCGCGATGAGCCCGCGCGGCACGGCGCTGACGCATCGCATCGCGGTCGACGCGCAGCTGGCGGGCACGCAACTGCTGCTCATCGACACCGAGGGCGCCGCGCTGCCCGTCGCCGCGGGTGCACGCCCCACATGGCTGCCGCTCGACGCGGCCGGCACGCGCCGGGTACCGCGGATCCGCATGCGGCATGGCATCGACATACAGATTGACGGGGCCACGGCCTCGCTCGTCGATCTGTCCACCATGGGAGCGCAGGTGGTGTCGGCGACGGTGCTGAAGCCGCGCCAGCGCGTGCGGGTGGTCCTGGCGGTGGAGCCGTATCTCATTCGGGCGGCCGGCACTGTCGCGTGGGCCCTGTTTGAAAATCCGAAAGGCGGGCTGCCGCCGCATTACCGCGCGGGCCTCGAGTTCTCCTCGGCCGACCCCGAGCCGCTCCTGCAGTTCTGCCTCGAACAGGCCGCCGAAGCCTCGGCGAGCTAGATCGACACCTTCGACGTCCCGAACCACGCCGCCGCCAGCGGCGCATTGCGGACGATCGTCTCGTCCCGTCCGGCGCCGGTCGAGATGAGCAGCACCGGAACGCCGATGAGGTGCTCGAGGCGCTCCACGTACGCCCGCGCCTCGGGCGGAAGACTGTCGAAGTTTCTCGCGCCGGCCGTCGGCGCGGACCACCCGGGCATGGACTCGACAACCGGCGTGCACCGCTGCAGCCGCCGCAGGTCGGCCGGAAACTCCTCGCAGACCTCTTCACCGATGCGGTAGCCCACGCAGATCGGCACCGCGGGCAGACCATCCAGCACGTCCATCTTGGTCACGGCGACGGCATCGAGGCCATTCACGCGAACCGCGTGCCGGACCTGGACCGCGTCGAACCAGCCGCATCGACGGGGGCGGCCGGTCACCGCGCCGAACTCGTGCCCCTTCGTGCGCAGCGCCTCCCCGTCGGCGCCGAGGAGTTCCGACGGGAACGGTCCTTCGCCCACGCGCGTCGTGTACGCCTTGGCGATGCCGAGCACGGCGTGCACCGATCGCGGGCCGATGCCGAGCCCCGTGCACGCGCCGCCGACGGTGGCGTTTGACGACGTGACATAGGGATACGTGCCGTGGTCGAGATCGAGCATCGTGCCCTGGGCCCCTTCGAACAGGATGGAGCGCCCGTCGGCCATCGCCCTGGTGAGCGCGACCGACACGTCGCCGACCCACGGCCGCAGCCGCGCGCCGAGTTCCCGCGCCTGCCCGAGGACGTCCTCCCACCGCAGCACGTCGTCCTGCGCCACGCGGTTGCGCCGGGCGACGCCGTTGCGCACGAGTTCCTCGAGCGCCGTCTCGTCGGCAAGGTCGCACACGCGCAGGCCCCGGCGTCCCGCCTTGTCCTCGTACGCCGGGCCGATGCCGCGCGACGTCGTGCCGATCATCCGCGCTCCGAGGCTCGCCTCGCTCAGCCGGTCGAGGTCGCGGTGATACGGAAGGATGACGTGCGCGCGGTCCGACACGAGCAGGCGGCCGCCGACGTCGATCCCGGCGGCGGCGAGTTCGTCGACCTCGTCGAACAGCGCCTGCAGGTCGATGACCACACCGTTCCCGATCACGCATGCGACGCCGGGGTGCAGGATGCCGGACGGGATGAGGCGCAGAATGAACTTGCGGCCGCCCACGTGGACGGTGTGGCCGGCATTGTGCCCGCCCTGGTAGCGCGCCACGATCGAGAACCGCTGCGCGAGCAGGTCCACGATCTTGCCCTTGCCCTCGTCTCCCCACTGCGCGCCGACAACGGCGATATTCATGGACGATCCTGAGATCACGCGTGCGGGCGGTCGGGCCCGCGGCCAACGCCGGATGTTAGCACAGGACTCCCCGCCATCCGGCCCGCGCCCCACCAGGCGCCACGGCCTCCAGCGGCCGCGCCATCCTGCGGGTTGACAAGGTCCGTCCGCCCTAACTATGGTCTAGGGCGCATGACCGAAAACGTCTGGGTACACTCATCATGACCACGTCATCCGCACGACCCGTTCGCGCGCCCCGCGGCACGGCCCTCGCCTGCAAGGGCTGGCCCCAGGAAGCCGCGATGCGCATGCTGATGAACAACCTCGATCCCGACGTCGCCGAAGACCCCGACCGCCTCGTCGTCTATGGCGGGTCGGGCCGGGCCGCCCGCAGTTGGGCGTCGTTCGACGCCATCGTCGCCGCCCTGAAGGAGCTCGAGGGCGACGAGACGCTGCTCGTGCAGTCCGGCAAGCCCGTCGGCGTGTTCAAGACCCACCCCGGCGCCCCGCGCGTGCTGATCGCCAACGCGCTGATCGTGCCGGCGTGGGCGACGTTCGACAACTTCCGGGACCTCGAGGACCGCGGCCTCACGATGTTTGGGCAGATGACCGCCGGGAGCTGGATCTACATCGGCTCGCAGGGCATCCTGCAGGGCACCTACGAGACGATCGCGTCGGCGGGACGCCGGTACTTCGACAATTCGCTCGCGGGGCGGGTGTTCGTGTCCGCGGGCCTCGGCGGCATGGGCGGGGCCCAGCCGCTTGCGGCGACGATGAACGGCGCCGCCGCGCTGGTCATCGAGGTCGATCCGCGCCGCATCGAGCGCCGCCTGGCCACGAAGTACGTCGACGAGGCGACCGACAGCCTCGACGAGGCGCTGTCCAGGGTCGAGCGGTGGCGGCGTGACGGGGTCGCGCGGTCTGTCGCCCTGTGCGCGAACGCCGCCGACGTGCTGCCGGCCCTGGTGTCGCGAAACGTCGTCCCTGACCTGCTCACCGATCAGACCTCCGCGCACGACCCGCTGAACGGGTACGTGCCCAACGGCATGACGCTCGAGGAGGCCGAGGCGCTCCGCCGCGGCAATCCCGGGGAATACGTGAAGCGCTCCGTCGCGGCAATGGCCGTCCACGTCCGCGCGATGCTCGACCTGAAGGCGCGCGGCGCGGTGACGTTCGACTACGGCAACAACATCCGCGCACGGGCGGTCGAGGGCGGCGTCGCGAACGCCTTCGACATTCCCGGCTTCGTGCCGGAATACATCCGCCCGCTGTTCTGCGAGGGCAAGGGGCCGTTCCGCTGGGCGGCGCTCTCGGGCGACGCGGCCGACATCCACGCGACCGACCAGGCGGCGCTGGAGATGTTCGCCCACGACGACGCGCTGTGCCGCTGGATCAGGCTCGCCCGCGAGCGGGTCGCGTTCCAGGGACTGCCCGCGAGGATCTTCTGGCTGGGGTACGGCGAGCGCGCCCGCTTCGGTCTGAAGATCAACGAACTGGTCCGCACCGGCGTCATCAAGGCGCCGATCGTGATCGGCCGCGATCACCTCGATACCGGGTCGGTGGCGTCGCCCAACCGCGAGACCGAGGGCATGCGCGATGGCAGCGATGCCATTGCCGACTGGCCAATCCTCAACGCGCTGCTGAACGCCTCGGCGGGCGCGACGTGGGTTTCCGTGCACCATGGCGGCGGCGTCGGCATCGGGTACTCGATCCATGCCGGCATGGTGATTGTGGCCGACGGCAGCCGCGAGGCGGACGAGAAGCTCGAACGCGTGCTCACCTGCGATCCCGGCATCGGGGTCGCCCGGCACGCCGATGCCGGGTACCCCGAGGCGATCGCGACGGCGAAGGCGCGCGGTGTGAAGATCCCCATGCTGGCGCCATGAGGGGTTCGCTCACGGGCATCGAGGCCCGCCTCGCATCGGCGCTCGCTGAGGCACCGTCGCGGATCCCGGTGCTGGTCGGCCCGTGCGGCTCGGGCCGCACGCGCGCCTTGCAGCGCGTGCGCGACGAGTCGCCTCCGGGCTCGTGCCACTACATCGACGTCGAGCGCGTGATGGCCTCGCCGGAGCAGTTCTCTCGGCGTGTGATCTCCGAGTCTCCGCTGGACTGGCCGGTGCCTGGTCGTCCGCCGGACGGCCCCCGCGACGCGTACAACCGGACCTTGACCTTCCTCACGACCGCCCGGGCGATGAACGGCGGGCCGGCAACGCTCCTGCTCGACGAGGCACTCGAACTGCGGCTGTTCGAGAGCTTTCCCGGCCTCTCGGATGTCATGGCGGAGACGCTCGAGGCCCTGGCGGCGAGCGGCAACCGGTTCGTGCTCGCGACGAAGTACGAGACCCGGGCCCTTCGCGCGCTGCGCAAGGCGTCGGACAGGTTTCTCGTGGTCCACACCGAGCCGGTGCCGGCATCGAGCGTCGCGGCGGACCTTCTGCAGGTGCCCGGCATCCGATCCGATCAGGCCGAGGATTCCGCGCGGGTCATCGTCGCCCTGACCGAAGGCCGGGCCGCCTACGCCGCGGCGATCGTGGCGGCAATCGCGGAGCGGCCCGGGCGGGACCCGGTTGCGGCGCTCACGGCCCTGCTGGCGCCGGGCGGAGCGCTTCACGCCCGGTGCCGCTTCAGCTACGAGATGCGGCTGCATCGGGCCCGCGGGTATGGCGCGCTCAAGGCGGTCCTCGGGATCCTCGCCGAGGAGGAGCCGCTCACGCTGACCGAGATTGCCGTCCGCGTCGAGCGCACGCCCGGCTCGACACGCGATTACCTCGGCTGGCTCGAGGATGTGGATCTGGTGAGCGCCCAGCGGAAGCAGTACGCCTTTGCCGACCCGTTGCTGCGCGTGTGGGTGCGCCTCAACTCGCGCTGCGCCGCGGCGAACCCTGAGCGGACGCTGGACGAAGTCCAGCGCTACGCCGTGGCCCGCCTGTCGGCCGGGCCCGTCACTCCGCGCTGAGACTGTCGAGGGCCATCCGCGCCGCTTCCCGTTCAGCGTCCTTCTTGGTGCGGCCGTCGGCCTCGGCCAGCACGTTGCCGCGCACGCGGACTTCGACCCTGAAGAGCCGCCGGTGCGCCGGCCCCTCCTCGGCCGTCACGACGTACTCCGGCAGCGGCTCACCGCGGCCCTGAAGCAATTCCTGCAGCGCCGACTTGTGGTCGTCGCCGATAGTCACCGCCCCGGCGACATCCCCGACGAGCGGCTCGAACTCGCGCAGGATGAACGCGCGTGCCGCATCGATCCCCCCGTCGAGGTAGACCGCCGCGATGAGCGCCTCGTAGCCGTCGGCGAGCAGCGCGCGCTTGGCCCGGCCGCCGGTCTTCTCCTCGCCCCTGCCGAGCAGCAAGTGCTCGCCGAGGCCGAGCCGGCGCGCCTGCCGCGCGAGGGCCGGCGTGGACACCAGCGCCGCCTTCATCTTCGACTTCTGGCCTTCGTCGCGCTCCGGGAAGCGGATGAAGAGCAGTTCGGCGATGACAAAGCCCAGCACCGCGTCACCGAGGAACTCGAGTGATTCGTTGTCGATGACCCCGCCGGTGACATCCTCGTTCGCCCGGGACCGGTGCGTGAGCGCGTGCTCCAGGATGCCGCGGTCGCGGAAGCGGTGACCGGCCGCCTCCTGGAGCGCCTCGAACTCGTCCCGGATGCGCGTGGAAGGGCCGGCCTCGTCGGGGGCCCGGTAGTCCTGGATGAGGCGCGTCGCCACCTCCGCCACGTCGCTCGCGACGGCGATGCGCACCTCCCCCAGGCCGTTCACCGTCAGGGGGAACACCCCGTGCGGGACGTCCGAGGCCAGGCTGACCTCGATGCCATGGGCCTCGAGCAGCCCCCGGACGATGCTGGCCTCGATGTCCGACCACGTCCGGAACACCACCGCCGGCTCGCTCATCTCGCGGCCTCCGCGCTGTCGGGCTCGTCCACCTTCATCAGGATCATCGTCATGTCGTCGTGCTGCGGCGCGCCGCCGACAAATGCCGCGATCTCCCTGAGGATGCGCTCGCGCAGTTCGCCGATGGGCAGGTGGCCGTGCTCCTCGACCAGTTCGGCGAGTTGCGCCTCGCCGAAGCAGTCGGCGCGATCGTTCATCGCCTCGCTGATGCCGTCGGTGAACAGCACCAGCAGGTCGCCCGGATGGAGTTGCAGCGTGACCTCCGACAGCAGGCCCACGAAGCGCTCGCCATCGTCGATGCGGAGGCCCAGCACGAGGCCGTCCGGCGCGAGAAGGCTCGCCCGGCTTCCGCCGGCCGGCAGGTGCAGCAGGGGCGTGTGGCCCGCCCGCGCGTACGTCATCACGCCGGCAGCCGGATCGATCACGGCATAGGTCATGGTGATGAAGCTGCGGCTGTCGAGGTGCATCGAGATGAGCCGGTTCGCGCTGATCAGCAGGTCGCGGGGCGACAGGTGGATCTGGCTCAGCGAGAGGATGAGTCCCTTGAGCTCGGCCATGTAGAGCGCCGCGGACATCCCCTTGCCCGACACGTCGGCGATGAGCACGCCGTGGCGCCCGTCGGGCAGTGCGATGATGTCGTAGTAGTCGCCGCCCACCTCCCGGGCCGGCACGCAGAGCGCGCTGACGGTCATGCCGGGCAGGAGCAGCGGCCCGCGCGGCAGCAGGGACATCTGGATCTCGCGGGCCAGGCGCATTTCCTCTTCGAGGCGCTTCTTCTCGGCCGCCTGGCGCAGCAGGTCCTCGATGCTGCCCGTCATCTGGTTGAACGAGTTGGCAAGCTCGCCGAGCTGATCGTTGGCGAGCACGGGAATCCGGTGCCCGAAATCGCCCTGCCGCACGCGCTCCGTGCCGGCGAACAGTTCATGGATCGCGCCGGTGATCGACCGTGCGAGCGCGAGACCCATCACCAGCGCCCCGACCTCGATGATGAGGAACAGGCCGCTGACGAACAGCACCCCGAGGAGCAGCAGATCGCCGAAGTTGTTCGTGCCGCCAAGCGACCCCTGCGCCGCCGAGAGCCGCTGGTAAATCGCCGGCACGCTGAGGCCGATGTTCATCGTCAGGGGTTCGGCCCGGCCGGTGATCCAGTCGACGTGGTCCAGCAGCGCCACCCACTGGAATTGCCAGGGCCTGTCGGCCGCGGCCGACGGCGTCCGGGCCTGCCCCGGAGCCGCGGTCTCCGGCCGCGACTGCGCCGTCGGGGCCGAGGTCGGCACGAGGCTGGCCCCGCCGAGCGTGATGCCCGTGGCCTCCTCGATGCGCCGCCTGATGGCAGGGGTCACGGGGACGTCCACGACCACCGCCACCCCGCGGCCGTCGTTGGGCACGACCACGGCCCGGACCGAGACGTCGGCGGCCGCGCGCGGGACCGGTCCCGCTCCGGCACCGCCCGCCAGCACGCCGGAGAAACCGTCGCAGGGCACCCATGCCGGGAGGAACGCGGGCGCGTCCCCGTGGTGCCAGTCGCCCGCAGTGATCGGCGCGGCAGGCGGGCGCGGCACAGCCGCGTCCGGGGATCCGCATCGACCCGGTTCGAGGGGCACGGCGGCCAGCGAGATGCCGTCGAGCGCCTGGCGCGCGGCAGCCGCGCGGCGCGCGAGGGCGACGCGCACCGCCGCCTCGCGATCGCGCGACTCGAGTTCCACCGCGGCGAGGCGCGCCACCGACATCGCCTCGCCGGCCAGATCCGTCAGCGACGCCCGGAGGAGATACGAACTGAGATTGGCGAAGATCAGCAGTCCCGAGAGGACGAAGAAGGTGACGATCAGGATGGCCGGCACCACGCCGATGAACACGTACGAAATGACGAGCTTGCGGCGGACCCGCCAGAGCAGCTGCGTTCTCGCCCGGCGCGCGAGGCGCACCCCGAGGAGGCCCGCTCCGACGACGAGCGCGACGCCGCCGAGCGTGCTGGCCGCCTGTACGCCGGTCGCGGCCCCAAGCCCGGCGGCCCAGAGCGCGAGCGTGGCGGCCTTGAGCGCCGCGCCCGCCAGGATCAGGCAGCCGGCCAGGCTTCCGAGGCAGAAGCGGCGAGCCGCCGTCAGCCACGCGCGGAGCCGATCGGCTGGAGCGAGTCCGGGCAACGCGTTCGGTGTCATGCGCCTCGCACGGATGATAGCTCAGAGCGCCGTCGACTCGCGCACCCACGCGAGGTACGTTTCACCGCCGCCGGCAACCCGCAGCACGAGCAGTTCGGGCACGTCGTACGGATGGAGCGTCGCGAGCCGGGCCTCGATGAGCGGGACCCTGTCCTCCGTCGTCTTGATCACGAGTTGACGCTCACGCGCGCGTTCGACGGCGCCCTTCCAGGTGTAGACCGACGTCATCTCCGCGCCGATGCTGGCACACGCCGCCAGGCGCTCGTTCACGAGGACCGCGCCGAAGGCCGCGGCGTCGGCGTCTGCCGGGAGCGTCGTGAGCACGATGACGACCGGGGCGGCTCCGGGATCGGACAATCGGGATGCGGTGTCGGCGGTCATCGATTTCCTATGTACAAACGCGGCGACTTAGGGTACAACAGTTGGTCAATGGCCGCCACGCTCACGAGTCCGCCGGGCCCGCAGGGCACACCGCGCACGCGCCGAGCGCGCGGCGGGTTCCGCGCGCTCGTGATCGTGTTCTCGGTGTGCGTCGGCTTCGTGGTCGTCGACGCGTTCGTGGGGGATCGCGGGCTGGCGGCGCTCGTGCGCTCGCGGCAGGAGCACGATCGCCTGGCCGCGGAGGTCGAAGCCCGGAAGCAGGAGAACGAGCGGCTGCGCGAGCAGATCCGGCGCCTCAGCGGCGAGGACTTGACGGCCATCGAGGAAATCGCCCGGCGGGAGCTCGGTTTGATCCGTCCCGGCGAGCGGCTATTCATCATCAACGACATCACGCCGCCCGTGCGGAAATAGCCGCGAGGCGCCCGTTCCGCATCCCCCGGAACCGGCCGTGCGGCCGTTTGACCCGTTCCAGCCGGCATGGTATCTTGAATGGGCGGGCGCCTCGGTGCCCGGCGATGACGCGGGGTGGAGCAGTCCGGTAGCTCGTTGGGCTCATAACCCAAAGGTCGGGGGTTCAAATCCCCCCCCCGCAACCATGAAAGCCGCTCGGGTATACCGGGCGGCTTTCTCCCTGTACGGGGGATTATTACCTTCCGTTTGCCGGCAACCACGCCGCCTGCCGGCGGCGCGTTGCCTTGGGTCCCCCCCCCGCAACCAGTTTTCAGCAAAGGGGCTACGGCATGTTCGCCGTAGCCTCTTTTTTCACTCTCGGTTTCGGGGAACGGAGTCACCTGCAGCGTGATTGCCGCCTACATTGTCAGGGACTCCATTCAGGGAATTGATGGCGGGACAGGAGGGTTTGGCGAGGCGAGTTTCTCATACGCCTCCTCCGTTGTGAGGAAGACGCGTTCGAAACCGAGCTGTTCGAGGAACTCCGTGTGGGCGAGCCGGTCCATCACCGGGCCTTTGACCTCTGTGAGATACAGTTCGATGCCCGCGTCGTGCATCCGGGTTCGCAGGTCGGTCAGCGTCTCGAGCGCGCTGGCATCGATGAAATTGACGGCGTTGCAGATCAGCACGAGATGGCGCAGTTGAGGTCGCTCGGCGGCGGCGCCCAGCACAAAGTCCTCAATGTACTTCGCGTTGGCGAAATAGAGGCTCTCATCAATCCGCAGCAGGAGGACGTGCGGGAGCGTTTTCACGTCGTGACGCCGGACGTTGCGAAAATGCCCGGTGTTGGCCACCCGCCCCACGACGGCCATGTGAGGTCGGCTCGTGCGCCAGAGATGAAGGATGATCGTCGAGGCTGCGCCGATGAAGATGCCTTTCGTGACTCCGGCCGCGAGCACCGCGATGAACGTGAAAATCAGCGCGGCGGCGTCCGCCTTGTTGTAGCGCCAGAGCCGGCGCGGCATCTCGACGTCGATCAAGCCGGTGACCGCGAGGATGATGATGGCGGCCAGCACGGCTTGGGGCAAATGGTGAAAGAGCGGCATCAGAAACAGCGCGGCCGTGCCAACGACCGCCACCGTGATGAGCGAGGCGAGGCCGGTGTTTGCGCCGGCGGTGAAGTTGACCATCGAGCGGGCGAAGGAACCGCTGACCGGATAGCCGCCGGTGACCCCGGCCGCGAGATTAGCCGCCCCCAGCGCGATGAATTCCTGGTTTGAATCCACTTTCTGCCGACGTTTGGCCGCGAGCGACTTCGCGACGGAAATGTTCTCGAGAAAGCCGATGAAGCTGACCGTGAAGGCGAGCGGAATCAGCGGCAGGAAGTCGGACGCGGCGAGCGCGGGGAGCGCGAACCTCGGCAATCCGCTTGGGATCTCCCCGATGATCCGTACCCCGTGGTGCGCCCCGGAGAGAAAAGCGGCGACGATCGCCGTGCCGACGACGACCACGACCATCGGCCCGCTCTTCGACAGCGATTGCGCCAGGGCAGCCGGGAATGTGTTCCATCGCGCGAGAACCCGCGGCAGCGGGTATTGAAACGCGAGCAGCAGCACGACGCTCGCGGTGCTGATCGCGACCGTTGGCCAGCGGGCCTGCGGCACCGCCCTTGCCAGTTCCCGCAGCAACTCGTGCACATGGTCGGTCGGCGGAAGCGGCACGCCGAGCAGATGTTTCACCTGGCTCAACGCGATGAGACACGCAGCGGCACTGGCGAACCCGGAGAGCACCGGCTGGCTCAGGAAGTTCGTGAGAACCCCCAGCCGTGCGGCACCCATCGCGATCTGCATGACACCCGCGATGAGCGCGGTGGCCATGGCGAACGCGAGGTAGCGCGGCGAACCGGGCTCCGCCAATGCGGCGACTTGGGTCACGATGAGCAGCGACAGCAGCGCTGATGGGCCGACCGACAGGAACCGGCTGCTGCCAAGCAGTGCATAGACGGCGAGTGGCAGCAGGCTGGCATACAATCCGACCTGCGGCGGCAAGCCGGCGAGCAGCGCATAAGCCATGGCCTGCGGGACGAGCAGCGTCGCGACGATCACGCCCGCGAGGGCATCGCCCGGCAGATGCTTGCGCTCGTAGTGCGCGAGCCAGTCAACTGCCGGAACCCGGCTCTTCAGCCACGAACCGAAGGTGTGAAGTGGCTTCACAGCAGTTGATCAGAGGGCTTCGTTTCGAGGGCTTCGCGCACCCGGGCCAGCCGGCCCTCAAACCGGGCCCGGTCGTGCGGCGACTCGATGGTCCGTTCCGCCAGTTCGGCGATGCCTTCCACCTGTTCCCGGAGCACCCGCCGCCGACTCGGGCTGTCCGTGAAACCGGCGATGGTTTGCAGCGCGTCCAACATCCGAAACATGATGGCGACGTTGCCTGCGGCGCTGCCTCGAATTTGATCGAACGATTCGGCCACCAGGCTGGCAAAGGTCTGCCCGATGGAGATCACCCGCAGTTCCCCGTTCTCGTAGCGGCGCGACGAAGGGATGTCCCGGGAGGCCAGTCGCGCCAGAATCGCCGTCAGATAGTCCACGCACACCACGGCCGTCGTGGTGTCGTTGATGCCGGGTGAGAGCGCGCGCAACGCCATATCCACGAGCTGGCGGATGCCGAACGCGCAATCCTGATGCACCGTGCGGTTGTGGTCGATGCTGCAGGCCGCCCGCAGGGCCGCCATCATCCTCCGGTCCGGCGGCTCATCCAGAGCGAGCGAGGCGAGCGGGGTGTTCTGGACCACGAACTCGCCGATGCCGCGGTCCATCCGCACGATGGTCTTGTGCACCCGCGCCAGCCGCAGGAGCGCCGCGTCATCCACGCTCTGGAGGAAGCCAT
>JAWOGY010000165.1:0-23262 GCA_046496425.1 Vicinamibacterales bacterium | reverse complement strand
CACCGTGATGCCGCGCTTTGCGGTCAAGCCGGGTGCCCGCACGCGCGTATGGCTCATCTACGACCTCGACCCGGCATCCGGCGGGCTTCGCGTCACGGCGGCCGCCACCGACCCCTCGGAAGCGGACGCGCGGGCGCGCCAGGCCGGCTCCGCCGACATCTCCTTCGACGAGCCGGTCCTCGACCACCTCTTCCGCGCCACCCGGGCGCAACTGCCGGCGGCCGTGTCCGCCGGCGGCCGCATGGACGGCAGCATCTGGCAGTACAACCGCGAGTGGGTCCGGGACCAGGCCTTCGTGGCGCTGGCCCTCACACAACTCGGCTCGCGCAGCCTCGCCGCCACCATCCTCCGCCGGCTGGTCACGGACTTCGTGACCGCCGAGGGCGCGACACGTGATTCCAGCGAGGTGCGGAGCCGCGACGACGCGGAGCTGGACCAGAACGGCATCCTGCTGCACGTCCTCGGCGAGTACGCCGCGTGGACCGGAGACCGCGCGCTCATCGCCGATCTCTGGGATCGCATCAGTGCCGCCGCCGAATACCCGCTGCGCCCGGAGTTCCGCCACGGCCCGAGCGGCATGCTGAGCGGGAGCCGCGAGTACTGGGAGCGCCACGCCGCCCACGGCATCGAGCCGGGCGTCGAGATGGTCTACCAGATGTTCGCCTCGATCGGACTCGCGAGCGCGGCGTCGCTGGCCCGGGACCTGGGCCGCACAAACGAAGCGGCGCGATGGGACGAGGCGGCCCGCGGATTGCGCGACGCGATGCTCTCGCACCCGGACTACGCGCTGTGCGACGCGCGCGGCTTCCTGAAGCGCCGGTCGCTCGACGGCTCCGTGCAGGAGTCGATCACGGCGCGCCCGGAGTCCGGCCTGCCGCCGGGCGTGCCGCTGGCGGCCGACCGGCCGCACCTGCTGAATCCCGACACGTGCTGCGTGCTGCCCATCGCCTTCGGCATGATCGAGCCCGGTTCGCCGGTCTCCCTCGCGACGCTGGCGGGCGTCGAGTCGCTCTGGAACCAGGAGTGGGACAGCGGCGGATACGGCCGCTATCACGTCAGTTCCGAGCCCGACTCCCCGGGGGCCTGGCCCTTCGCCTCGGTCTTCGTCGCCAGGGCCTGCGTCGAAGCGGGCGATTCGGCGGGCGCGTGGCGCACGCTGCGCTGGCTCGCCTCACCCGCCGGCGGCGCCGCCGGCGCGTGGTTCGAATTCAATGGCCCGCGCATGGCGCCGCCGTTTCCCCAGGTCGGCATCGTCCCGTGGACATGGGCCGAACTGGTCCTGCTCTTCGTCCACCACGTGCTCGGCGTCAGGCCCGAGCGCGACGGCGTGCGCGTGACGCCGCGCCTGCTTGCCGGCATGCAGGGCGCCGACGCGCGCATCCCGGTCAGGGACGGCTGGCTGCAGCTGGAGCTTCGAGCCGACGCCGCGGCACCGGCGGATGCCTCGTTCCTCGTGCCGTATCGGCCCGGCGAGATGCCCCTCATCGCCCGCGTGAGGGCGCTCCCATGAGCGCCGGGCGACGGCTGGTCCTCGTCTGCAACTCGCACATCGACCCCGTGTGGCTGTGGCCCTGGGAGGAAGGGCTGGCGGCCACGCTGGCGACATTTCGCGCGGCGGCCGGCTTCTGCGAGGAGTTCGACGGGTTCGTCTTCTGCCACAACGAGGCGCTGCTCTACCAGTGGGTGGAGGAGTACGAACCAGCACTGTTCGAGCGGATCCGCAGGCTCGTCACGGCCGGCCGCTGGCGCGTGATCGGCGGATGGTATGTGCAGCCCGACTGCAACCTGCCGTCCGGCGAGTCGTTCGTGCGCCAGATCACGTCGGGCCTGCGCTACTTCCGGGAGACGTTCGGCGTCAGGCCGCGCGTGGCCTTCAATGTCGATCCCTTCGGCCACGGCCGGGGCCTCGTCCAGGTGCTGGCGCGGAGCGGCTATCGAGGATACCTGTTCTGCCGGCCCGATGCGCGGCACCTGCCGCTGCCGTCAGACGATTTCCTCTGGGTCGGCTACGACGGCTCGACGGTGGTGGCGCACCGCGCGCCCGATCACTACAACTCGGAGCGCGGCCGCGCCCGCGCCAGGGCCGAACGGTGGCTGCAGGCGCACGCGGCCGACGATGACGGCGTGCTGCTGTGGGGCGTCGGCAATCACGGCGGAGGCCCGTCCCGCGACGACCTGCACGCGCTGGCGGCGCTCGCCCGCGACACCGGGGACCGGACGCTCGTGCACGGCGCGCCGGAGGACTACTTCGACCGGCTGGCGGGCCGGGAAGCCGCGCTTCCGCGCCACGAGGCCGACCTGAATCCGTGGGCGCCGGGGTGCTACACCTCGATGTCCACCGTCAAGCGAGCTCATCGCCGTCTCGAAGGCCGCCTCTACTCCACCGAGAAGATGCTCGCGAGCGCGGCGATCCAGCGGCTGCTGCCGTACCCCCGCGCCGAACTGGCCTCGGCGCTCGAGGCCCTGCTCTTCTCCGAGTTCCACGACGTCCTTCCCGGCTCGTCGGTCGCCGAGGTGGAGGCGCAGGCGCTCGACCGCCTGGGACGCGGCTTCGATATCGTCGATCGGCTGCGGGCCCGCGCGTTTTTCGCGCTGCTCGCCGGACAGCCAGCCGCCGCCGAGGGCGAGTACCCGCTCTTCGTCCACAACCCGCACCCGTTTCCCGTGCCGGCCATCGTCATCTGCGAGTTCCAGCCGCCGGAGCCGAATACGAACTCCGCCACACGGCTCGTCCCGGAGCTTACGCTGTCAGGCGGCGCCGCCGTTCCGCTGCAGGTCGAGCAGGAGAGCTGCAACATCCAGGCGGACCAGAGAAAGCGCATCGTCTTCCACACCACGCTGTCGCCGTCGTGCACGACCCGGTACGTCGCCCGTCTGCGGGCCGTCCCCAGGCCGCCGCCGGATGGGCCGCGCCCGATCTCGGGCCTCTACCGCCACCGCTCGAGCGGATGCGAGATCGACATCGACGGCTCGACGGGCCTGCTCGTCGGCTACAGAGTGCACGGCGCCCCGTACATCGACGGCGGCGCGTTCCGCGGTCTGGTGATGCGCGACTCGGCCGACCCATGGGGCATGAAGGTCCGGGGCTTCAGGGATCGTCTCGGCGACTTCGGGCTGATGTCGGCGCGGGACACGGCGGCGCTGGCCGGCGTGCGGGGGCCTGAGCTGGAGCCGGTCAGGATCATCGAGGACGGGCCTATCCGGACCATCGTCGAAGCGGCGTTCGCGCACGGCCGGTCGCTGCTGCGCCTCCGGTACGCGCTGCCGAAACGCGACGCCGACATCGAAGTCGAAGCCCGCGTGCTGTGGGCCGAGACCGACGCGATGCTGAAGCTGGCTGTCCCCACGGCCATGCCTGCCATGCGCGTGCTCGGCCAGGCCGCTTTCGGCGTCGAGCGGCACGCCAGGGAGGGTGAGGAACTGGTCGGCCACGAGTGGCTCGCGTGCGTGTCGAAGGACGGCTCGCGCGCGCTCGGCATCGTCGCCGACGCCACGTCGGGCTTCGATTATGCCGGCGCCGAATTGAGGCTCTCCTGCCTGCGATCTCCCGCCTACGCCGGCCACCCGGTCGACGATGTGACGCCGATTGTGAGGCAGGACCGCGTCGAGACGCGCGTGGACCGCGGGGAGCACGTCTTCAGGTTCTGGCTGAAGGCCGGGCCCGCCGCGGCGCGCCTCGACGCCATCGACCGCGAGGCGGCGGCGCATCTTCAGGCGCCCATGGCGCTGGTCGCATTCCCGGCCGGCGGCGGCACACCGGCCGTGGCAGGCGCAGTCTTGTCGGACCCGGTGATCCAGATGCCCGCGATGAAACTGGCCGAGGACGGCCGGCGCGTGATCGTGCGACTGTTCGAGCCGACGGGCGCTCCCCGGCGGACGACCTTGAGCATCCCGGCACTGGGTGCGGAGGCCACGCTCGACTTCGGCCCCTTCGAGCTGAAGACCCTCGCGGTGGACCTGCAGTCAGGCGAGGTCGAAGAGACGGACTTGCTCGAAGAGGCGGAGGACCGGTAAGCCAGCATGACCGACGAACGCGCGGCAGCGCCGGTGCGAGTCCTGATGGCGGCCATCGGCGGCTACGGGTATCACTACCTGAAGACGCTCCTCGACGAGGTCCCCGCCGGCCGGGCGACCCTGGCGGGCGTCGTGGACCCGTTCGCGAAAGAGTCGGCCGCCTGGCCGAGCGTGAGCGCGCTCGGTGTACCGGTGGTCGACGAGGTTGAGGCGTACTTCGCGGCCGGCCACCGCGCGGATCTCGTCGTCGTGTCCTCGCCCATCCAGTTTCACGTCGAGCAGTCGGTCGCCGCGCTTGCCGCGGGCAGCCACGTGCTCTGCGACAAGCCGCTCGGAGCCACGGTCCCCGACGTCGATCGGCTCGCGGGTGCGCGAGATCGGGCCGGCCGCTTCGTGATGGTGGGGTACCAATGGTCGTTCTCCACGGCCATCCAGTCGCTGAAGCGAGACCTGCTCGCGGGCCGGTACGGCCGCCCGCTCCGCCTGGCGACGCTGTGCGCGTGGCCGCGCGACGCGGCCTACTACCGGCGGAACAGTTGGGCCGGGCGGCTTCGCGACGCGGCCACCGGCGCCTGGGTGCTCGACAGCCCGGCGAACAACGCCATGGCGCACTTCCTTCACAACGCGCTCTTCGTCGTCGGGCCGGACATGGCACGAAGCGCGCTGCCGGCGGCGGTCACTGCCGAGCTCGCCCGCGCCTATCCGATCGAGAGCGCCGACACCGCCGCGTGCCGGGTGCTGACCGAAGGCGGCTGCGAGGTGCTCTTTCTGGCTTCGCACGCGACCGGCGAGCCGATCGAGCCGCGATTCCGCCTCGAGTGCGAAGGCGGCGTCATCGTCTATGGCGAGCGCGATCGACACGTCGTGGGGACCACCGAAGACGGCCGCGTCACCGACTACGGCGACCCCGACGCCACGCACCAGTTCCGCAAGCTCTTCGCGGCCATCGATCACGTCCGGAGCCCTGCGGGCGATATTCTGTGCGGCGTGGAGACGGCCGCTGCCCAGACGGCGTGCGTGGTCGCGATGCACGAATCGGCGCCGGACATCGTGCGCTTCCCGGCCATGCTCCGGCGCGGCCATCCGGACGATCGCGTGCACGTTGTCCGGCTGGAGGACGAGTTGCTGCGGTGCTATGACGCGTGGGTGCTGCCGAGCGAAATCGGCTGCCCCTGGGCAGCGCCGGGCCGGCGGGTGCTGCCGACGCTGCCCTCCGCCTTCCTCGACACCGGGCCTGCCGTGTCGCCCGTCCCCGGCAGGAGCGCCACATGACATCACGTGAACTGGTCCTCCGCACGCTGCGCTTCGACAGGCCCCCGAGAGTGCCCCGGCAGGCCTGGGTGCTCCCATGGGCCGACGAGCAGTATCCCGGCTGGGTCGCCCGCCTCCGCTCCGCGTTCCCCGACGACCTGATGGCGGCGCCGCAGTTGTACCGCGTGCCGCTGCCCGTCGTGGGGAGCCGGTACGAGAAGGGCCTCTACATCGACGAGTGGGGTTGCCGCTTCCACAACGTCCACGGCGGCGTCATCGGCATCGTCCACGAGCCGGTGATTGCCGACTGGTCGCAACTCGAGCACTTTCGCACGCCGGAAGAAGTCCTCACGGTCGACACGGACGCCGTGCGGGCGTTCTGCCGCGGTTCCGGAGTGTTCACGCTCGCCGGCACGCTCGTGCGCCCGTTCGAGCGGCTGTGCTTTTTGCGGACGATGGAGCAGGCCATGGTGGATCTCGCGGAGGAGCCGCCCGGGCTCCTCGACCTGCTGCAGCGCATCCGCGAGCATTACATCCGCGAGGTCGAGGTATGGGCCAGGACGGATGTGGACGCCATCATGATCATGGACGACTGGGGCACCCAGCGCGGCATGATGGTGTCGCCGCGCGTGTTCCGCCGCCACTTCCGGCCCATGTACGAGGACTTCGTCGCCATCGCCCGGCGTCACGGGAAGTTCGTCTTCATGCACTCGGACGGCAACATCCTCGACATCATGGAGGATCTGATCGCCATCGGCATCGACGCGATCAACAGCCAGGTGGCGTGCATGGGCGTCGAGGAACTCGGCCGGCGCTTCGCCGGGCGAATCACCTTCTGGGGCGAGATCGACCGGCAGATCCTGCTCGCGCGGGGGACGCGCGCGGAGGTCGAGGCCGCCGTCCGCGACGTGCGGGCGCACCTGTACGCGGATGGCGGCGTGATCGCCCAGTGCGAGTTCGGCCCCGGCGCCATCCCGGAGAACGTGTGGCACGTGTTCGAGACCTGGCAGTCGATTGACGGAACGTCCTGAGACACGCGGAGTGGTTC
This sequence comes from Vicinamibacterales bacterium, assembly GCA_046496425.1. Classification (GTDB taxonomy): domain Bacteria; phylum Acidobacteriota; class Vicinamibacteria; order Vicinamibacterales; family JAKQTR01; genus JAKQTR01. Next base: position 16,949 of record JAWOGY010000165.1, on the reverse strand, counting down.
CATGAAGACCGTTTCCCGTTTCCTCGTCATTGCCCTGGCCGCCGGCTGCGGCGCGTTCGTCCTCGCGTCGGGCGCCGGCGAGCCGGACGCCGCCCGACCGCAGGCCGCCGCGCACCAGGCCCGGTACCTCGAGTACGCGCGCGCGGCGGCGGACTTCGCCTGGGACCACCGCGACGAGAGCCTGGCCCGCTGGCGCGCCCAGTTCGATCCGGAAAGCCCGTTCGGTTACCGGCCGCCCGGCGGTATGCTCGAAACGGCGCTGGTCTACTCGTACCTGTTCGAGCAGGAGGGCACGCCCCGCTACGCCGAGCGCGCACGGGAGATCCTGCTCACCTACGGCGGTTACCGGTCGGCGTTCCCGGAGTGGGCCGCGAAGAAGCGGCCCGACTACGACCACGGGGTGCCCGCGCTGCCCGACTTCTTCGTCGTGATGCGGTACCTGCGCGCCTACGATGCGTTGCATCGCCTGGGGAAACTGTCGCCGCCCGAGGTCGCGTCCATCGAGGAGATGGTCGGCCACTCGATCGACTACCTGCTGCAGACCTCCGAGTGGGGCACGATGAACCGGACCGTGCTGCGGGCGGAATCGCTGGCGTGGGCGGTGAAGGCGCTGCCGAACCACCCCAGGGCCGCCGTCTGGGAGAAGCAGCGGAAAGCGCTCGGCGACGACAACTGGGGCAACTGGGAAATCGAGGACGCCACGATCTACCACGGCGTGTGGCTCTACGCGCTGATGGGGTACGCCGACGCCCTCGGCGAGCTCGACGACCTGTTCAGGACGCCCGAGGTCTACTACTACGCGCACTACTTCCTGAACCTGATGTCGCCGGCGAGCGTGGTGCCCGACTTCGGCGACGCGGCGTGGACACAGAACTGGCAGCACTTCTTCGTGTTCTTCGAAGCGGCCGCCGCGCGGCTCAACGATCCCGCGATGGCGTGGGCCGCGCAGCAGATCGCCACCCGGTTCATCGACTTCTCCACCCCCAACAGCGTGGGGCTGGCCTGCTTCCTGCTGGACAGCTACCGGTGGGGACGCGCCGGCATCCAGCCGGCCATGCCGAAAGGACTCAGCGGCGAGGTGATGGAAGACGTCCAGGGCAAGAAAATCGTCTTCCGCGACGGCTGGGAGCCCTCGTCGACGTACCTCCTCCTGAACTACCGCGACGAGGGCGACGGCGGCATGAACTTCCGCGACTACCTGCGCGACTCGATCCCGGTCGAGGAAGAGAAGATGACCCACGGCCACGCCGACGAGAACAGCATCGTCCTGCTGATGTCCGGCGGGTCGGTGCTGCTGCGGGACGGCGGGTATCGCGACTACATGCCGAGCGGGCCCTTCGGCGCGTACCGGCAGGACTACTTCCACAACCGCCTCGTCGTCCGGCCCGAGAAGATCTTCATGGGCCAGAGCAAGGGCGATGTGCGCTACAGCACGAAGGAGGCCGTCCCCGCCCAGCCCGTCCTCGAGTTCCTGCGCAACGCCGGTTCCTACCGGCCGATCCGGACCCGGAAGGTGGACTTCCTGTCCCTGCCGGAATTCGACTACAGCCGGACCCGGCTCATCGATGACGGGTGGGGCTACGACTACGACCGCGTCATCGCGTACGTGAAGGACCCCGAGATGTTCGTCGTCTTCGACATCTTCAAGTCGAGAACCGATGAGTTCTTCACGCTGGCCAACCTCTGGCATACGCGGACGATCTACGCCCGGGGCGAGCACTGGTACGACACCGGTTACGATCTCATCGGCCAGCAGTCGCTGCCCGACAGCAAGCGGCTCCTCGTGCTCTTTCCGTCCACGCACTTCCGCCTCGAGGGCGTGGAGCCGCAGAAGCGGAACTACCAGGACGAACTGACCATTCACCAGACCACGGCGCACCACTTCGAGCAGGGCCACACCGAAGGCTTCGTCACGGTGCTCGTGCCCCACGCGAAGGACGCCGACCCCGCGGCGCTGGCGTCGCGCGTGCGCATCGTCGACACGACGCCCGAACGCGCGGGGCTGGCCGTGACCATCGAGGCCGGGTCGAGGCGGATCACCGTGGCGGCCAAGCAGGACCTCCGCCTGGACATCGCGCGCGACTACCGCCGGCCGCGCTACACGTTCGAGAAGGGCCGGATCGGCTACGGGCCGCTCACAACCGACGGTGACTTCGTGTTCACCAGCCAGGACGGCGACGCGCTTTCGTACACGATCGTCAACATGACACGCGCGCAGTACAACAGCCAGGTGCTGTTCCAGTCGGGCCAGTCGTTCCACGGTTTGCAGTTCGACGGCACATCCGAGCCGGGCGGGATCGACAAGGTCCGCTACTGGCGCGACACGGTGACGGTGCAGCGCGATGGCCGTTGAGACGGCGATCCGCACCGGCCGGCCGGCGTTCGACGGGCTCTTTCCGCTCGTGCGGGGATTCCTCGAACGAAGCGTCCTCGACCTGGCCATCGACGGCCAGCGCATCCGCGGCTACCGCACGCCGGATGCGAGGTCGGTCTGGATCCGGGACCACAGCGACATGATGCGGACGTTCCGTCACTTCGAGCCCGACCTCTGCAGCGCGGTCCAGCACTTCGCCGACACGCAGGCCGCCAACGGCCGGGTGTTCGACTACGTGACGACCCATCCCGAAAAGCCGCCCGGCGAACGGGAGAACTGGACGAAGTACGTCCGCGTCCCCGTCGAGGCGGACGTCGAGTACCGGTTCGTCAAGGCCGCCTACCTCGCCTGGCAGGCCTCGGGCGACGACGAGTGGATGACGAAACTCCTGCCGTCGCTCGAGCGCGCGATGCGCTACATCACGACGCACCCGTGGTACTGGGATTCCGCGCGCGGCCTTGTGAAGCGGCCGTACACGATCGACACCTGGGATTTCGCCTACACGGCGGGCCGGCACGGGTGGCTGCAGTTCCAGATCACGGACGACACCTACTGGGGCTACATGCACGGCGACCTCTCGGGCTACTACGAGGCGTTTGGGCTGATGGCGGCGCTGCACGCCCGGTTCGGCGACGAGCGGATCGCGCGCTACTGGGAACGGCGCGCGGCCGATCTCTGCGCGGCGATGAACGCCGCCTGCTGGAACGGGCGCTTCTACACGCACTTCGTGAAGATGACGCCCGTCGCCATCGCCGGCGTCGACGAAGCCGCGCAGTTGAGCCTCAGCAACCCGATGGCGATCAACCGCGGGGCGGCGGACCACGGGCAGGCCGTGTCGATCCTCCGCGAGTACCAGCGGCGCGGCGCGGAGGGCCGGGCCTTCGCCGAGTGGTTCTCGATCGACCCGCCGTTCCCCGACGGCATCTTCGGCGACGAGCGGCTGGTGCGGGGCGCCTACGTGAACGGCGGAATCATGCCGCTGGTCGGCGGCGAACTGGCCCGCGCGGCCTTCGAGCACGGGTTCGAAGCATACGGCGCGGACATCCTGACGCGCTACTACGCCCTCGTGGCCGAGGAGGGCGAGGCCTATCTCTGGTACTTTCCCGACGGGCGGCCGAGCAGCGTGGAGACGAGCACGAGCCCCGAGGCTCAGCCGACCGACGGATGGGGGTCGAGCGCGATGGCCTGGGCGCTGGTCGAAGGCCTCGCCGGCGTCGTCGATCGCGGGCGCACGTTCGACTCGGTGCGTGTGTCGCCTCGCTGGGAGGCCGCCGGGATCGACAGCGCTGACGTATCGGTGGGATACGCGGCATCGGGTGCGTCCGTGCGCTACAAGTACCGGCGCCTCGGGGATCGCATCACGCTGGAGATCGACGCGGCAGGCGCCGAGGTGCGGTGGCACGTCCTGCTGCCGGCCGGGCATCGCGCCGTGAGGGCACGGTGCGGCGGGCGCGAGGCGGCCGTCGACAACGCGCAGGTCGAGTCGAGTGCGTACGCGGACGGCTCCTGCCGGGTCGACGGCCTGGCAACGGTCGAGATCGACATCACGGCGGCATGACGAGGCATGGACATGACGGTTCGAGACGCTCTCGCGCGCATCACGCTCGTCCAGGTCCCGGGTGACGCGCCGCCGGTGGCCCGATCGGCGGCCGAGGTTGTCGCCGCCTTCACCGGCGCGGCCATCGCGGAAGCGGAGGCGCTCGACTCCGCCGCCCCGGCGGGCATGTTCCAGATCGCGGCGCCCGCGCACTTCACGCCGCGCGGCGACCTGCCCGCGCCGCGCATCGAGTTGCGCCTGCGCCCGGACGGTTCCGGCCGCCTCGCAAGCGCCGGCGGCCGGATGCTCTATGCGGCCGCGCGCCACCTGGTTGACGTCATGGCCGGCGGCGATCTCGGCGCGCTCGAACACGGCGTGTCCATCACGCCCGCGTTCGCCTGGAACCGTTCGTGCTACGACCTGTTCCTCACCCAGGAGGGGCGCATCCAGCGGGGTCTCGATCCCGAGGCGTACGTGCGCCAGCTCGCCGCGTGGGGATACACCCACGTCGAGGTCAACGCCCTCGCCTACCCGATGGGCCTCGAAAGCGGTCCGAAGGGCGAAACCTACCCGATGTTCTACACGTACTGCCCCGCCCTGGATCAGTTCGTGTCCTCGTCGTTGAACAAGGGCCTCTATCCTCTCTACTATCTGTCGGCCAACCTCGCCGTCCTGAAGCGCAATGCGGCGCTCGCCCGCAAATACGGCCTGGTGCCGGGCCTCCTGTCGTTCGAGCCCCGTTCGGTCCCGGACGAGTTCTTCGCGCGCTACCCCATGCTCCGGGGAGCGCGCGTCGACCACCCGTTCCGCTCGTTCCGCCCGCGCTACACGATGACCATCACCCACCCGCGCGTCCGGGAGCACTACGCGGAGATGATGACGGCCCTTATGCGGGAGGTGCCGGACCTGGGCTACCTGGCGGTCTGGACCAACGACAGCGGCGCCGGCTTCGAACACACGAAGTCGCTCTATGTCGGCCGCAACGGCGGCGCCTACATGATCCGCGAGTGGAATGACGACGCCGAGATCGCGCAGATTGCCGGCAGGCATGCCGTGGGCTTCCTCGGCCTGCTCCGGGACGCCGCGCGCGCGATCAACCCCGAGTTCCGTGTCATCACGCGCCTGGAGTCGTTCTACGGCGAGCACGACACGGTGTGGGCGGGGCTCGGCGACGGCCTCGACGTCGAGACGACGTCGCTCATCGCCCGCGGCTGGGAGATGCCGTACCGCCATCCCCGTTATCCCGACTCGAACGCCATCAACAGCGGGTCGGTCTACCAGCTGGAGTTCGCGGATCGCGAGCGCGAACTGGGCGCCGAACTGCGAAGCCGCGGGTCGTCCGCCCACCACTACTTCTCGGCTGGCCCGCACCAGATGTTCGCGCCGCTCCTGGGCGTGCCCTACCCGGCGCTGACGTGGCGCCGGCTGAAGCTCCTGCACGAGAACGGCGTGAGGGCGCTGGCGAACGTCGGCGGCACGTGCCCGCCAAGCCTCGTGCCGTTCAACGTCAATCACGAGATCCTCCGCCGTTTCCAGTTCGACGCCCGCCTCGACATCGACCGAACCGTCACGGCGATCGCGGCGGGATGGGCGGGCGAGCGGTTCGGCCCGGTCCTGCAGAAGGCTTGGTCGCTCGCCGAGGACGCGATCCTCGCGTTCCCGAACACCACGACGCTCTACTCCACCATCGGGTTCACCTGGTACCGGCTCTGGGCGCGGCCGTTCGTACCGGACATCGAGCGAATCCCCCCCGGCGAGCGTGCGTACTACCAGGACTTCATGTGCACGACGCCCCACAACCCGAACAACGTGGACCTGAGCCGCGACGTGCTGTTCACGCTGCTGACGCCGGAGAAGAGCGCGCAGGACCTCGCGCGCATCGACGCCAACGTGTGGATGCCCCTCAATCACGCCATCGACCTGCTCGCGTCGCACGAGGCCGGCGCCGCCGCCGAGCTCGGGCCCTCGAACGTCGTCAGGGACCAGTGGGTCCGCCTGCGCGCCCTGCGCTGCTGGATCATGACGCACCGCAACGTGTCGGCGTGGGTGGCCGGCGTCTATGGATGGATGGGCGCGGCGACAGCCGCCGACAGGAAGCGCTGGCGCACGGTGCTCGATCGGATGATCGCGAAAGAGATCGCCAACAGCCGCGACCTGATGGATCTCGTCGGCACGGGCATCGAGTTCATGGCCACCACGGAACTGGGCGAGTCGCCGCTCGTGCACGGGCGCAACCTGCAGGACCTGCTCGCGCGGCGCATCGCGCTGATGGAGCGGCACGCCAAGGACGACCCGTTCATCGACCCGGGCTACATGGAGCGGATGGCGGTGTCATGGGGTCAGACCCGCGACCAGGGGTTTCCTTCGCCGGGAGAGACCCTGTGAGCCCGGGATACCGGGTTGCGGCTCTAACCCCATGACGCCGCGCGAACGGCTGCTCACGGCGCTGGCCCGCGGTGTGCCGGATCGGCTGCCGGTGACGACCCATCACCTGATGCCGTCGTTCCTGGCGGGTCTGGGCGGGATCGACGCGCGAGCCTTCTTCGACCGCTACGGCCTGGACGCCATCAACTGGACGACGCCCCTCCGACCTGCGGCCGGCTGCCTGCCGGACCCTGGATCGGACCCTGCCATCGAAGCGTGGTCGCATGTCTCGGACGCCTGGCGCGTCGAGCGGACGCATCGCTCCGATGCGGCCTTTCGGACCATCCGCTACGCCGTCACGACGCCGCGAAAGACACTCTCGATGGTGCTGCAAGACGACGGGCGAACGGTGTGGGTGGCCGAGCGCCTGCTGAAGGAGAAGTCCGACATCGACATTCTCGCGGCGTTCGCGCCGGTGCCGTGCTGCGAGGCCGTCGCCGTCGAGGCCGCCCGCGCCGCCATCGGCGATCGCGGGATCGTGCGCGGCGCCGTCCCGGGATTCCCCATCTACGGGCAGCCGGGCTGCTGGCAGGACGCCGCGGTGCTCGTTGGCATCGCGGAATTGATTCTCGAGACCTACGAAGACCCGGCGTGGGTGGCCGAACTGCTGGGGATCATTCGCGACCGGAAGCTCGCCTTCGTGCGCTCGACGGCGGGTGCGCCGTTCGACCTCATGGAACTGGGCGGCGGCGATGCCTCGTCGTCGGTCATTTCACCGAAGATCTTCGACCGATTCGTCGCGCCGTTCGACGAGCCCGTCGTGGCGGCGGCGCACGAGGCCGGCCAGCGCGTCGTGTATCACACGTGCGGGGGGATGATGCCGCTCCTCGAGCGGATTGCCGCCATGCAGCCGGACGCCATGGAGACGTTCACGCCGAAGGACATGGGCGGCGACACGAGACTGGCCGAGGCGAAGGCCCGCATCGGACCGGCGGTGTGCATGATCGGCGGGTTCGACCAGTTTCACTACTTCACCGGGTGCGCCCCGGCCGACACCCGGCAAGCGGTGCGCGACGCGTTCGCCGCGGCCGGGGGCTGCGGCGGGTTCATCCTGGCGCCCTCGGACCACTTCTTCGAAGCCGAGAACGCCCTGCTGCGCGCCTACGCCGACGAGGCGCGGAGATGCTGCTATCGGGGTCAGACCCCGGCGTCCGACGTAGCTGCCGGGGTCTGACCCCGAAGATACCGCCGGTGGCGCGAGAAGGTGCCCGCGAGGTCGCGCGCGGCCTCGTCGACCATCGCCTGCAGGTCGCGATAGCGCGCGGTCTCACCGGGCTCGGGCACGACCCTCGTCGCATCGTCCATCGTGACGAATTCCCTCGTGATGTCCACGATTTCGCGCCCGGCGCCGGTCGCGTGGCCCCATACCCACATGGCGTGCAGCGCCGCGCCGTACGCGGCGCCCTCCTCGTTGGTCGGGCAGACCACCGGGCAATCGAAGACGTCGGCCGCGATCTGGCGCCACAGCGCGCTTCGCGCCCCTCCTCCCGTCAGGCGGATTTCGCGCGGCACGACGCCGAGGGCGCGCAGGCGGTTGAGTCCGTAGTTCAGGCCGAGCGTGGCGCCCTCCATCGCCGAGCGCGCCATGTGGGCCGCGGTCGCCGTGCGCGGGCGGATGCCGATCCACACGCCCGTGCCGTCGGGCACGTTCGGCGTCCGCTCGCCTTCGAAGAAGGGAACGAGCAGCAGGCCCTCGGCGCCGGTCTCCACCGAGGCGGCGGCCGCGGAGAGCGCGGCGTGGTCGAGGCCGAACAGCTTCCGCACCATCTCGGTGGCCACCGTCACGTTCATCGTGCAGACCAGCGGCAGCCAGCGCCCGGTCGCGTCGCAGAAGGCGGCCACCTCTCCGGCCGGATCCACGACGGGCCGCGTCGAGCAGGCGTAGATCGTGCCCGAGGTCCCGAGGCTGGCCGTGACGATGCCGTCCGCCACGTTGCCGGTGCCGATGGCGCCCATCATGTTGTCGCCGCTGCCCGACACGACGACGCCGCCCCCCAGGCCGAACTGCCGCGCGATGTCCGGCTGGACGATCCCGGCCGGCTCGCGCGGGTACGCGGGGCGCGGCAGCATGCCGGCCAGTTCGGGGCCAATCGCCGCCACCGCCTCCGGGCTCCATCTGCGGGTGCGCACGTCCATCAGCGCCGTGCCGGAGGCGTCGCCCCACTCCATGTGCGCGCGTCCGGTGAGCCAGAAGGCCAGGTAATCGTGCGGCAGGAGCACGGTCGCGAGCCTGGCGTAGCGTTCGGACTCGTGCTCCTTCAGCCACAGGATCTTCGATGCCGTGAACCCTGGAGGGATGCCGTTTCCGAGCCGCTCGATGGTCCGCGACAGGCCGCCGAGGCGTGCAATCAGCGTGTCGGACTGCGGAGCGGTGGACGTGTCGCACCACAGTTTCGCCGGCCGGATGACCCGGCCGTCCGCGTCGAGGGGCACGAACCCGTGCTGCTGGCCGGAGATGCCGATGGCCGCGACCCGGCCGGCGGCGTCCGGTCCCGCATCGCTGAGGACGCCGGCGATCACCTCCGATGCCGCGCGCACCCAGTCGGCGGGGTCCTGCTCCTTGGTGCCGGCGACGTCCGACGGCAGGATGGCGTAAGCCGCCGAGCGCGCGGCGCCGACGCGGCCCGTACTCCCGTCCACCAGCACGGCGCGCGTGGTCTGCGTGCCGCTGTCGACGCCGATGAAGAGCCGTGTCATGGCCTGCCTTCCCCGCGCCTGCGCGGCCCGCTCATCCCGCGAACACCGACCGCAGCACGAACCAGACGTTGGCCGGGCGCTCGGCCAGGCGCCGCATGTACCACGGGAACCAGTAGGCCCCGTAGGCGATGAGCACCCGGACGACGGCGCCCTCGCGGATGAGGCGTTCCTGCTCGCCGCGCTGGATGCCGTAGAGCATGTGCGCCTCGACGTCGCGCGCGGCGAGGCCCGCCCGCTCGGCGTGCGCGCGAATGCGGGTGAGCAGGTTCGCGTCGTGTGTGCCGAACACAGGCCTGAACCCGTTGTGACGGCCGAGACCCTCCAGCATCGCGACGGACAGCTTGAAGAAGTTCTCGTCGACGTCTGCCTTCTTCGGGTAGGCCAGCCCGGCCGGTTCCTTGTACGCGCCCTTCACCAGCCGCACGCCGATGCCCTCGTCGACGAGGGCCTTCAGGTCGCCCGGCGTGCGGTAGAGATAGGCCTGAAGGCAGACGCCGACGCGCGGAAACTCGGCTTTCACGCGTCGCGTGAGGTCGAGGGTGACGTCGACATACGACGTCTGTTCCATGTCGATCCAGAGGTAATTGCCCGTCGCGTGCGACCGCTCGGCCAGCGCGCGGAGGTGCGCGTAGGCCTTGTCCGCGCCGAGGTCGAGGCCGAGCTGCGTCAGCTTGATCGACGGCTCGCATCGAATCCCCTGCGACGCGATGGCGTCGAGGACCTCCAGATAGTGGCGCGTCACGGCGGCGGCCTCGGCGGCGTCGCTGACGTTCTCGCCCAGGCGCGTGAAGACGGCGTCGATGCCGCGCGGCCGCAGTTCGCCGGCGGCCCGCAGCATGTCGTCGAACGCCTCGCCGGGCATGAACTTCCGGGACGCCCGCCGCACGAACCAGAGCCTGGGAGCGCGCTCGCGCATCCAACGGTTCTCAGAGACGGCGAGCAGCACGCTTCGCATCACGCCCATGCCGCAGATCCTAAGGGGTCGGGTCTATTTATGCAAAGCGCCGCGGGACGATTGCAGAATCGTAACCCGGGCCGTCAGTGATCTACCCGGAGACAGACTTGTCGCCCGCGGCGGTACGTGCAGCTAAATAGACCCGACCCCGTTATTTTTTGACGAGCGCGGCGATCTCGGCGGGCAGCACGAAGCGGTCGGCGGGCAGCGACACGTTGTGCTCCACCTGCTCGACGGTCACGACACGCTCCTGCCCCAGCAACTTCATGCGGCTCGTGAACGCCAGCAGGATGCCATCCACTTTCCGGAAGTCGCCCGGCTCGGCCACGACGTCCACGGCACCTGCCGCCGAGTTGACGGTCGTCTCCGTGCGGACGAGCAGCCCGGTGTCCGGGTCGAAGTACAGCGTCTGCGGCGACCCGGCCTTCGGCGTGGCGACGACGCGGTAGGCTGGCTTGCCGTTCACGTCCGCAGTGCCGACGCACTCGGCGCTCTTCAGGTGCTCCTTCCAGTGCGCCATCCGGTCGAAGATCGCGTCCCGCAGGGCGTCGTCGAGCTCGATGCCGTCCTTGACGGTGGGGCCGCGCAGGGCGGAGTTCTCCCACGCGATGCCGTCCGAAACGCCGCTCTCGATGCGCCCGGTCGCCTCCGAATCGACCACCGTATAGAGGCTCCCGGGCGCCGCCGCATAAGTCGTGAGGCTGAGGGTCACGCCCGCCCCAAGGAGCTCCATCCGGGCGCGCACGACGCGGTTCCTGATTGCGTCATAAGCGGCCGTTCCGCCGATCGCCTCGACGTACTTCGCCAGTACGGCCTCGCCCGTGGGCAGCGGCGCGGCGGGCACCTGGGCGGAGGCCGGGGGTGTGCCGGCGGCGATCGCGAGCGCAGCCGCCGTGCACAGCGTGCGGATCAACGTGCTCATGCCTTCGGTCCTTTCGCCTGGTCCCCTCGTATCCACTGTACCGCAGCGTCGAGGGCGGCGTCGCGCCTGCCGAAACGTCGGGTTCCGGACCGGGGTTGGTCCAGCCCATTTCTCTGGTATTCTGAAGTCTCGCGGCCCGCCCTTGCCGCCTCGGAGCCCCCGAGGAGCCACCCCATGAGTTGGACATTCCAGCCGCGCTGGATACTTCCGTCCGCCGCTCTCGCGCTCGCTGCCGTGCTGGGTTTGCCGGCCCAATCTTCCGCCGCCCCGCAGCAGCCCGTGCCGTCGCACGACCGGACGCCGGCAGCGCTCTACCGCTCCGCCTGCCAGGGCTGCCACGGGCCGGATGGGCGCGGCATGCCTCAAAGCACGACGGCGCTGCCGCTGGAGGTGCCCGACTTCGCCGACTGCAACTTCGCCACGCGCGAACCCGACGGCGACTGGCTGGCGATCATCCACCAGGGCGGACCTACGCGGGGGTTCGACCCGCTCATGCCGGCCTTCGGGGAGGCCCTCACCGAGGAGGAACTGGAACGGGCGCTCGCCCACGTCCGCACGTTCTGCGGAGACCGGAAGGCGTGGCCGGGCGGCAACCTGAACCTGCCCCGGACGCTCTTCACCGAGAAGGCCTTCGTCGAGGACGAAGTCGTCTACACGGCCTCGATCGCCGCGGAAGGCGACCCGAACATTTCGAGCAAAATCGTGTACGAGAAGCGGTTCTTCTCGAAGGGCCAGTTCGAGCTGGTCGTGCCGCTCGGCTTCAAGCAGCCGGAGGGCCAGGACTGGACGACGGGCCTCGGCGACGTGGTGCTCGGCTGGAAGCAGGTGCTGTTTCACAGCCTGACCAGCGGCTCGATTCTCGCCGCCTCGGGCGAGATCATCCTGCCGATCGGCGACGAGGGCGGCGGCTTCGGGAAGGGCGTCACCGTCTTCGAGCCGTTCGTGTCGTTCGGCCAGCTGCTGCGTGGCGACGCCTTCATCCAGGCGCAGGTGGGCATCGAACTGCCGACCGACACCGGCAAGGCCGCCCAGGAGGCCTTCTGGCGGATCTCCGGGGGCAAGAGTTTCGCCCGCAACCGATGGGGGCGCACCTGGTCGCCGATGGTCGAACTGCTCGGCTTCAAGGAACTCGAAGACGGGCAGGAGGCGCACTACGACCTGGTGCCGCAGTTCCAGGTGACGCTCAACACGCGCCAGCACATCATGGCGAACATCGGCGTCCGCATCCCCCTGGACAAGCCCGGCACCCGAAGCACGCAGATCGCGTTCTACCTGCTCTGGGACTGGTTCGATGGCGGCCTGCGTGACGGCTGGTAGGGAGCTGATGATGAGACAGACACGAATCGCGTTGCTCACCGGCGCCGCTGCTGCCTTTGTCGCGCTCCTCGTGCTGACGGCGCCCGTCGTCGGGCAGCAGGGCGCGGCCGGCGGGGCGAAACCCGCTGCGCCCGTCTTCGACACGTCCGACCAGTGCCAGGCCTGCCACAACGGCCTGGTCACGCCGCGCGGCGCCGACGTGTCGATTGGCATCGCGTGGCGCGCGTCGATGATGGCCAACGCCGCCCGCGACCCGTACTGGCAGGCGGGCGTGCGGCGGGAGATCACGCAGCACCCGTCGGCGGCGGCGGCCATCGAGCACGAGTGCTCCGCTTGCCACATGCCGATGATGCGCTACGAGGCGAAGGCGGCCGGAAGGCTCGGAGGAGTCTTCGCGCACCTGCCCATCGTGGCCGGGGGCACGCGCGAGCACATCATCGCCGCCGACGGCGTGTCGTGCTCGGCGTGCCATCAGGCGACGCCCGAGAAGCTCGGCACCCGCGAGAGCTTCAACGCCGGTTTCGTCGTCGCCGCTCCGTCCGCGTCGGGTGATCGCGCCGCATACGGGCCGTTCGAGGTGACGCCCGGGCTGGCGTCTGTCATGCGATCGGCCACCGGGTTCGTGCCGATGCAGGGCGCGCACATGCAGTCGTCCGACCTGTGCGCCACCTGCCACACGCTGATCACGCACTCACTGGGCCCCGACGGCAAGGTCGTCGGCGAGCTCCCGGAGCAGGTGCCGTACCTCGAATGGCGCCACAGCCGCTACGCCACGGAGAAGAGCTGCCAGGACTGCCACATGAAGACCGTCCCGGAAGCGATGCCGATTGCCAGTGTCCTCGGCGAGCCGCGGCAGGGCTTCCGCCAGCACGATTTCCGCGGCAGTAACTTTTTCATGCCGCGCCTGCTGAACAAGTACCGCCAGGAACTCGGCGTGACGGCGCTCCCGCAGGAACTGGACGCCGCGGCGCTCCTCGCCGAGGAGTTCCTGCGCGACGAGGCCGCGATAGTGTCGGTGGAGGCGGCTCGCGTCGAAGGCGGCCGCGTCGTGGCCGACATCACGGTCGAGAACCGCGGCGGCCACAAGCTGCCCACCGCCTATCCCTCCCGCCGCGCCTGGCTGCACATCGCTGTGAAAGACGCCGGGGGCGCCGTGGTCTTCGAGTCCGGCCGGCTCGAGGCCGACGGCCGCATCCGCGGGAACGACAACGACGCGGACGGCGCGCGCTACGAGGCGCACCACGACGAGATCGCGTCAGCCGACGATGTGCAGGTGTACGAGCCCATCCTGGGCGATCCGGCCGGCGCGGTGACCACCGGCCTGATCGCCGCGGTGAAGTATTTGAAAGACAACCGGATCCTGCCGCACGGTTTCGACAAAGCCACCGCCAGCCACGAGATCGCCGTCGCAGGCAAGGCCGCGGCGGACCCGAACTTCACGGGCGGCAGCGATCGCGTGCGGCTGAACGCCCCGGTCGGCGGCGCGGCGGGCCCCTTCACCGTCGAGGTCGAGCTGCTCTACCAGCCGATCGGGTATCGGTGGGCGCAGAATCTCGGCCCCTACAAGGCCTCGATGGAGCCGGCCCGGTTCCTCGACTACTACAACGCGATGGGCTCGGCGACGTCAGCCAGGCTCGCGCGGGAGGTCGTCCAAGTCAAATAGGGGTCGGACCCGACCCCGATTCTGTTATTGCAGCGTAAAGTTGACGGTCACCGTCATGATGACCTTCTTCGCCTCGCCGTTGATCAGCGTCGGCGTGAACTCCCACTGGCGGACGGCGTCGATGGCTGCCTGATCGAGCATAGGGATCGAGCGCAGGACCTTCGACTGCCCGACCTTTCCGTCTGCGCCGATCAGCACCTCCAGGATGACCACGCCCTGTACTCTCGCCTCTCTGGCGTCGGGGGGATACACCGGGTCGACCTTCACCACCCGGGTCGGCGGCCTGATGCCGCCGCCCACCTTCACCGCCGTCGGGTCGAGCGACGACTGTTCGCCGGGGGGAGGTGGAGGTGGTGGAGGTGGTGGCGGTGCGCCGAAGCCCCCGGCAACACTCCCGGCAGCGCCCGAGCCCTGTTTCGGCGTGAAGTTCACCGTGGCAACCATGACCACCGGGACGGCCGCGCCGTTGAGGAGGGTCGGCGTGAACTCCCACTGCCGGACCGCTTCGGTGGCGGCCGCGTTCAGCATCGGGATCGAACGCAGGACCCGCGTGTCGCGGACCTTGCCGTCTTCACCAATCAACGCCTCGATGATCACGACTCCCGCGACTTTCGCGGACAGCGCGTCGGGAGGATAGACCGGCGCGACGTGCTTGATCTTTTTCGGCGGCGCAATCCCCCCGCCGACCCTCACCGCGTTGGCCGGGACTGCGTCCCACTTCCCCTGGGGTTCGCGGGTCTCGGCCGGCTGCATCGCGCCCGGTTTGGAGACAGTCGCCCCAACGGTCGGTTTCACCTGCGGCGCAGGCGGCGGCGGTGGAGGCGGTGGCGGAGGCGGAGGAGGTGGCGGGGCCTGCGTGAATTCGAATGCGACCGGCACGGACGGCAGTACCGCCGTCTCCAGCGCAGCCGTTAGCGGGAAGGCCTGGACAACGGCCCATCCGCCGGCAGCCAGCACGGCCAGGACGAGGACGAACGAGGATACGAGGCGCGCGCGAGACATGGACACCTCCCCCACGAGCAGGGCCACCCGCTGAGCGAGGTGGCCGTGTTTCAGGAACAGCGACGCGGGCTGGAGCATGGGCGTCGGTCCGGCCGCGGCCAGCTTCAGCAGGGCTTCGAGGTACGGCTTGCGGGCGCCCACCAGGCGCACGACCTCACGGTCGACGAGTTGCTCGGTGCTCAGGCGGATCTGCTCCACCAGCCACCACAGCACCGGATGGAACCAGAGCACCGAGAGCAACACCTCATCGCCGAGCGTGTGCACCCAGTCGCGCCTCGCGACGTGCAGCAGTTCGTGCGCCGCCACGGCGGTCTGCTGGCCGGCATCGAACGAGGCGAAGCCGGGCGGCACCAGGACGACGGGCCGGCGGATGCCGAAGGTCACCGGGCGGACGACCTTCGGCGACACGAGGAACGCGGCGTCGGCGCCCACGAGGAGCGCCGCCGCATCCACGGCTTCCGGGCGCGGAGCGAGCGGCACGGCGGACCGGCGGAGCCGGGCCAGGGAGAACAGGCCGAGGGCGAGCCAGCCGAACCGGGCCGCGACACCCGCGAGATAGACGCCCGCCACGATGGACTCGACCGGCCAGCGGCGGAGAGCGCTGAACGCGGAGAAGAAAAGGCCGGCAGCCGGCCCTGCCCCGTCAGCATCGGCGGAGAGGCCCTCCGGACCGCCGGCCACCGCCACTTCTGTCGTGTGGACGGCCGGGGCGGGGCTGTCTGCCGCAGGGGTCGGCACCCAGGGTTGCAGCAGCGGCAGCGCCAGGCAGACGAGGAGGAGCGCCCGGAAGTGCAGCAGCCGGGCCCTGGGAGAGGTCATGCGGAGGAGGGACGGGAGGAGGACGCCGGCGCCGGCGAGTGCGGCGACCTGCAGTGCCCACGCCCACACGTTGCCGAGGGAGAGCTCAAGCATGTCAGGCCTCTTCGATCGTCCGGGCCAGTTCTTCGAGTTCCTTCTTCGTTAGACGCCGATCTTTGACTAAATGCACCAACAACGGATGGGCAGCCCCGTCGAACAGCCGATCCACGAACTCGCGGACCATGCCCCGGACGACGGCCGCCTCGGGGCGGGTGGGCCGGTAGACATAGGCCCGGTCGTCCTGGCGCTTCTTGAGGTGCCCCTTCCCTTCGAGCACCTTCATCATGGTCATGACCGTCGTGTAGGCAATCTTGCGGCGCTCCAGGAGGTCTTCGTAGACGTCCCGGACCGTGGCCTCGCCTTTCTGCCAGACCACTTTCATGATCTCGAGTTCCTGGGGCGTGAGCGTGGAGGATGCGGGTTTCATGACTACTAATAACTTAGTAGGTAGTAGACAGGCTGTCAAGACCCTCGTAAAAGAAAGATCGGGATTCGGGACTCGGGACTGGAGGCTGGGGGCTGGACAGCATCATCCCTCTCGCCTCTCGCCTCTCCCCTCTCGCCTCCCGTGATACCCTTTCCCCGCTCGCCCCCACAGCGTCCGTCTTCCCTGCCCGTGAGGTGATCCATGCCCGTCCGCACCCGCCTGGCCCGGCTCGCGTTCGCACTGCTGCTCCCGCTCCTGCTCGGTGCGCAGGCCGCCGCGCAGCGCCCGCCGGCGGCTCCGCAGACGCCCGACGACAAGCTCGTCGCCGCGATGCACGCCATCTCGAGCCATACCATCCTCGACTGGGTGAAGGAGATGGCGGCGGACAAGTACGAAGGGCGCCTGACTGGCACGCCGAGCTACGACGCGGTGGCGGCGTGGACGGCCGGCCTGCTGAACGGCTGGAACTTCAAGCCAGCTGGCGACGCCGGCACGTTCTTCCAGAAGTTCCCCAATCCGTACACGCTGGTGCGCCCTGGCGCCGAGCTGAAGTTGCACGTCCCGGCGCCCGGGCGCACCAGCGTGTACGGATTGGGGAACTTCTGGAAGAACGTGCCGGCGTCGCCAGCCGGCTTGAAGTTCCAGTCGTTCAGCAGGCCGGCCGTCCACGCCGCCACCGCGTCGTAGCTCGGCGTGCCAGTCAGGCGCCCTTCGTACTTGTCCGCCGCCATCTCCTTCACCCAGTCGAGGATGGTATGGCTCGAGATGGCGTG
>JAWOGY010000070.1:0-4812 GCA_046496425.1 Vicinamibacterales bacterium | reverse complement strand
GAGCCACGTCAGGACCCGCTCGCCCTGGTTCAGTACGCCGTCCGGCGGCCCAACCGGGAAGGCGCTGCACGCCTGGACATCGGGCGCGTTGGTGAAGGAGACGCGGGCTGCGTCGGACAGCGCCATGAATACCATGCGCGTCTGCAGCGTTGCGATACGCAGGAACTGGAACGATGCCGAAGCGGCCTGCTGCCAGCCCGGCGCCGCCGTGCCGGGGGCAAACAGTGCGGCGAAGTCAGGCCAGCCGAAGAACGAGCTCGCGCCGTCGTTCAACGAAAGATCGACGCCGCCGGGGACGATATCGACCCGAATGGTGTCCCCGCCCGCGATGACCCGCCAGGCACCCGCGGAAAATTCACCGGTCGGCGCGAGCTCGATCTCGGCGCTCACGACGGACTGGAAAGCGGCGACGGGCCCGGCCGCGAAGCTCGTTTCTGCAGACAGCTCGGAGTCGGGCGCAATGCTGGTGACGCCAAGCGTACGATCGAACAGCCCCGTCATTCCCGTCGTGCCGGCAAACCTGACGGAGAAAACATGCGGGGACCCCTCCCACGTGACCGCGAGCTCAAGCGAGCCAGGGGAATCGGCATCCTGCTTGAGCTCATACCGATAGACCGGCAGGAACGCAGCATCCCGGATGATCGGTTCGCCGTCACCGCATGCGGAAAGCAGGAACAGCGCGGCTGCCATCCATGTGAGGACTGGAGTAACTGGACTCTTGGTGTGTGGCATGCATCTGTCATCCTAGGGCGCCGGTGCAACCTGGACCGCCGGCGAGAACACTCCGGGCTGGCCGGGGACGGCGAAGAAGACGAAAATCCGGCCGGCAGAAACATCGCCCATGGAGACCGCGATGTCGGCCTGGGCATCGTGGTCCAGGTCTGCCACGACGACGCCGTTGCAGTTGGCGGTCGCGAACTCGGGGACGGACAGGGAGCGTGTCAGCGCGAAGTCACCCGCCGCCGCGCGCCCGTAGATCCTGACCTCGGTTCCCCCGACCACGATTTCCGTCTGGCCATCACCGTCGAGGTCCGCGACCGCCAGCCTGACGCTGGTCGAGTGGCCCCGGGTGCTCAATGCTGGTTCCGCGGAAAAGCCCTGGTCCAGCTGGTAGATGGGGGCCATGTTCTCGTGGAGGTTGTAACTGCTGTCGATGTCGAAGCCGCTCACCGCGAAGTCGCGGCGCCCGTCCCCATCAAGATCAGCAACCGCAATCTGCGTGCCGGAAAACCTGAAATCGATGCGCGTGCCGCCGAGAAACTGGCCGGGCGCCGCGGGATTCTGGCGGTAGTAGAGCAGCGTGTCAGGCACCGAGTTCTGCCAGTCGCCCTCGAACGTCGCGGCATCGATGAGCCCGTCGCCGTCGACGTCGCCGACGCCGACACCCTCGAAGCCGGCCCCGATCGCCCGCGCGGCCAGGAAGGCCCCGGGGCTGGCCGCGCTCTGGGGGTAATAAACCAGCATCGAGTCATCCGCGATGACGACATCCGACCGGGCATCGCCGTCCATGTCGGCGACCGCCAGCTTGGGCCATCCGACGGCATCCACGCCCGCCCCGTGGTGCACCCCGGGCAGGAGCGTGCCCGGCGCGGCGGAATCGTTCAGGAACACCCGGAAACCCGCCTCCGAGAGACTCGAGGCGACGACGTCCGGCAGGCCGCCGCCCTGCAGGTCCGCCGCCACGATCTCGTAGGGCGTCACGCTCGTTGGCGCGTACGGGTACTCCCTTCGCGTCCCGAAGATGCCGGGCCTGGCCGCATCCTGCAGCAGGACGACGATGTGCGAACTGCGGGTGCCGTCCTCGCGAATCCAGAAAGCCGCCGCGACGAGATCCGTGAAGCCATCGCGGTTCATGTCCGCCGCCGCGACGCCGTTGAAATCCTCGCGTGCCGTGATGCCATCGACCGGGCCGCTCCCGCCGCCGCTGCTGCAGGCGGCCAGCAGGGTCGTTGCCAGCAACGCGATTCTTCTCATGACGGCTCCCGTTCACGTGCCTGCCACTCGAGCGCACGGCGGGCCGCTGCGGCGATCTGCCCGGGGTCCATCCTCGCCGCCATTTCGTCGCGACCGGTTCCCGCCAGCGTGCGCCATTCCGGTCGGGTGTCCTCGGTGGCCAGCACGATGCTGTACCACATGTACGCTTCACCATTGTCCCGCGGCAGCGCCTCGTCCGGCCCATAGGCGACACCCGTCGAGTAGAAACCGGCCAGCTCGAGCTGCCGGAACGTGTAGCCCTGCTCGGCGGCCTCGCGGACCTGTGCGATGTACTCCCGCGTGGAAGGCAGCTGCCTGCACCGCCGCACTTCGCGCCGGCCCGTCGACGGGTCCACCGCCTCAACCCGCGACGGAATCTGTGCCCAGCCCATGCGGAAGCTCGCGCGCACGTAGTAGACGCCGCCGGGCTCCACCTCGAGGGTCACGACCCGGGAAGGATCGGTCTCGACCCAGACCTGCACCTCGCCGACGGGGGCGCGAAATGGCCGGTAGCCGCCGCTCCACAGCCGCGTGATCTCGAACTCTCCGGCCTGCGAGCGACTACGCATGGTCAGCGGCCACAAGCTGCCCATGGCGTCCTCCGGACGATACAGGTAGATCAGCCCTTCCTCTGCCGTGGGCGGATCCGGCTCGGAGAACCGGGGATAGGCGTCGATGGCCTGCGGAGCGATCCACAGGGTGTGCCTGGCCCTGCGCTCCTCGGCCGCGAAATCCTCCGCCGTCCGGATCGGTTCGCTCGCCAGGAGCACGATGCGCACCGGGCCGGCCGGTCGCGCGGCGGCGATATCATCGATGATGCCGCGAACCAGCGCCTTCTCCGCGCCACCGCGCGTATCGCTCACGATGAAGAGCCCGTAGAACAGGCCGACGCCACGGTCTGTGCCCGTCGCCGTCGAAGTGACCTGCTCCACCAGCTTCAGTTCCTTCAGGTCCACGATCGCCGCCCCCAAGCTGGACGAGGTCTTGCTTTCGACCAGCCCGAAGAAGCCCAGGTAGAACGCCATGCCGCCGCGCGAATGCAGTTCCTGGTCTACCGGCTCGGCGAGCACGACCAGGTAGTCGAGCCCCAGCGACTCGATCCGCGGTCCGGTGCCGGCATCGAGCAGGCGCGCCAGCGTCAGTTCGCCATCAGGCGCCGCGGCATCGATGAAGGCCTGCCCGTTCACCGCTTCGATACGCGGCTCGGCCTTGCAGATCGCCTCCCCCATCTCCGCGAGCATTCGCCGCGGGCCGACGCTCAGGCGGACCAGCTCCGGATCGGGGACGTCGGCGAGCTCGTGCCGGGTCTCGGCCTCGGGCTCGTAGGGGATGATCACGCAGCCGGCCGGCGCGAGCACCAGCAGGGCTGCGATTGCGCATCGCCAGCCCGCGTGGCGTACAAGCCCAGCGGTCGTATCGGCGGGTTTCATGTCAGGGTTTACGCGTCCCGGCGATCACCACGCCGGTCGACGCGTCCTCGATCCACAGGTAGGCGCGATAGCCGGGGCCGGTCGTGCGGTCGGCGCGCAGGCGGTAGACCTGCCCCGCCTCCAGCTGCGCGATGACCTCGGTGCTGCGGGTCGCGAACCCGCTGGGCTCAATCATGACGCTCACGCCGAACTCGGTCTGCCACCGGATCGCATGCTCGCCCGGCATCAGGTGGACTTCGGACCAGTCGCCGCGGGTCACCAACCGGCCGTTGAATTCAGCCGCATCCGCATTGCCCATCTGGACCACCGCCAGCGCCTCGAGCGGACGCTCCGGACCGGCATACAGCTTGTAGGAATGAACTTCCTCAGGCGCGGTCGCACACGCTGAGGCCACGATGCAGAGGAGCACCGCGCAGGAACGCACTGTCAGGCTGAATGGGTTCAACCGGAAGCCACGCCGGGGCAGGCCGACTGCCGTTTCCCGGCACTCCTTGGCATGGGTTCAGTTCAGTCTCCGCACCCCAAGCGTAGTCGATGCCCGGAACACTGCAAGACCGGTCCAACGGGGTTAGCGATCGTCGCGCCGACTCGTCGCGATGAACCTGGCGACAGCCTCCCAGGTGGCGTCGAAGCCCTCGCGGGTGAAGCCGGCGCCGGACGGCAGCCAGTTCCCGGAGCTTCCGCCCGCCAGCGTGTAGTGCCCGACCACGTCGAGGTGATCGGCGCGCACGACGCGCAACACCCGGCCGTGCAGCTGGCTCAAGGTCGGAACGATGCCGTCACTAATACCCGGAGTCACCTTGAACCCCAGCCCTCGATCGAGCCGGCGCTGCGTCGCCTGGGTGGGTTTCGGGTACGGATAGCGCGGGTGCGGCGTGGCCGTCAGCCTGTGAAGCACCCGGAAAAGTGAACGCATTGCGAGGTACTCGGGATTCATGAGCTCCTTGAGCCGGAACCGCTCTCGGGGCCTGGGCACGCCCGACACGACGCAGCGGTAGTCGATTCCGGGACAATCCGACACGGCGGCATGGAACAGCTCGATGCCCTCGGGCGTGAGCTGCAGCACCGCGCCCTGGTCCCGCTCGATCTCGCCGAGGTACTTCCAGACGGGGTCGCGGCGATCGAACCGGATCCGGCGCAGCACGCCCGCGGACAGGCGATCCAGTGGCCCTTCCCTGCGTCCCAGGCAATCGTCCAGCCGCGCGACCATCGCCACGGCCTTCGCCGCCGCCAGTACGGCGCGCCGGCCCTGCCCGGAAGTCGCCAGCGCACTCACGATGAGCAACAGCGTCTGGCCCTGGATGGTCATGAAGTGATTGGCGAGCGGCGTGCCATGGTGCGGCGTGTTCACGGAGACGACAGTCCGGGTCAGGCCGGCGATGCGCTCCTCGGTCCCGCCCCGGCTGAG
>JAWOGY010000032.1:0-3380 GCA_046496425.1 Vicinamibacterales bacterium | reverse complement strand
TCCGCCTTCTCCTCGAGCAGCACCGTGGAAGCCTGGGGCAGGTCGATCTTGATCTTGTGGGCGAGCAGCGGCGCGGTGATCATGAAGATGATCAACAGCACGAGCATGACGTCCACCAGCGGGATCATGTTGATCTCCGCCATCGGGGCCGAGTGGGGGGCGCCGCCGCTGCTAGGTCCGCTGAATGCCATTGGGGTCTCCCGTCCCGGTCACGCCGCCTGCTGGACGCGGTGGGCGCGGTGGTGGTCCATCGAGGAGGGCACGCGCGCGCCAGTGGTCAGGTAGGCGAGCAGGTCCTCGGCGAAGGCGTGGAAGCTCGCGATGATGACGCGGTTGTTGCGCACCAGCATGTTGTAGCCGAGCACCGCCGGCACTGCGACCGCCAGGCCCAGCGCCGTCATGATCAGTGCTTCGCCGACCGGACCAGCCACCTGGTCGAGCGAGGTCTCGCCGGTCGCGCCGATGCGCACCAGCGCGTGGAAGATGCCCCAAACCGTGCCGAAGAGTCCCACGAATGGCGCCGTGCTGCCGACCGTGGCGAGGAAGGTGAGGCCGGTCTCGAGGCGCTCCGTCTCGCGGTTGATCGCGGCGCGCAGCGAGCGGTCGAGGAACTCCGCCCGGCGCAGTGTTCCGGCGATGCGGTCTTCCGTGAGCTGATCGTGGTGCTGCATCGCGAACTCGCCGTCGAGCGCGATCTTGGAGAACGGCTCCCAGTCGGGCTGCTGTTCCAGGTAGCCGATGGCCTGGTCGGCCGGCGTCCGCCAGAAGGTCGACACCACTCGGTGCGAGCGCGTACGTATCCGGGCGACCCGCGCGGACTTCAGGAAGATGAAATACCACGACACGATCGACATCAGGATGAGCAGGCCGAACACGAAGATTCCCACCGCGTCGGTCTCGCGCAGGAAGTTCGCAAAGCTCATGGAGGTCAACGATTCGGTGGGGTGCATGGTCTGTCCCTGTCTTCAATCGATCAGCTTGAATTCGACGGGCACGATGGCCCAGGCGCGCACGGCGACGCCGTTACGCTTGGCTGGCTCGAATCGCCACTGGCGGACCGCCTCGATGGCGGCCTGGTCGAGCGAGGACTCACCGCTCGACTCGCCCACGGTGACTTCCTGCGGTCGACCGTTCTCGCCCACGAGCACGCGGATCTTGACCCGTCCTTCGATCCCGAGGCGCAGGCAGCGCGGCGGGTAGACGGGTGGCCGCATGTCCACCAGTTTCAGGTTCCAGAGGACCGGCGTCTCCTCGACCGGCGCGGCGTCCGAATACAGCGGCTCGTCGCCGCCGGATCCCTCCGGCATCGGCGGTCCCGGCACGCCGGGCAGCAGTTCATCGCCCATCTCGTACTTCTTCACCTGGGTGTCCGGCGGGACGGGGTCAGTGGTCGGCGTGTCCACCAGGATCGGCACCGGACGCGTCTGGCGAGGGCGCTGCTCGACCGCGTCGGTGGGGGGAGGTGGCGCGTCCGCCGGGCGTGGCTGGAGCGCAGGGGGCAACTTTGGCGGGGGCAACTTCTGCAGGCTGACCTGGAACACGGGCGACGGCGCCTCGGCGGTCACTTGCCCGGGCGGCGCGAACAGCAGGCGCGCGATGCCGCTGAGGTGCAGTGCGGCCACGACCGTCAGTACGCCCGCCGCGCTCCAGGTAAGGCGCTCGTCGTGGACGTATCGGTCGATGCGCATCGGGGACCGGGACTCACGTCCCTCCGGTTTGGAAGCGATCGCCTTGGAATTTACCGGATTTCAGCCCCCGGGACTGCGACCGTTCGCAGCCAGAAATACCTAACGGGACAGAGACTTACCGCAGTACTGACCACGCAATGTAGCCGATTACGAGTATCACGAGCGTGGTCCAGCCGATGCCGTCCACGTAGCGGCGGATTTGATGCTCGATCGGGGCACCGCCCCAGCGCACCAGACCTGCGACCAGCAGGTACCGGGCCCCGCGGCCGACGAAGGAGCCGAATACGAACGGCAGCAGTGCCATGTGGGCCGCGCCTGCCGCGATCGTGAACACCTTGTAGGGGATGGGCGTGAAACCGGCCGCGAAGATGGCCCAGAATCCGTAGCGCTCGAACCAGACGTGCGCCGTCTCGAAGTGGCCCCAGTAACCGACCCGGTGCAGCAGCGGCGTCACGGCCTCGAGCGCAACGTAACCGATAAGGTAGCCGAGCAGTCCGCCGAGCACCGAGGCGACGGTCGTCAGCGCGGCGAGCCGCCACCAGCGCTGCGGCCGGGCGAGCGTCATGGGCGCCAGCAGCACGTCCGGCGGGACCGGGAAAAACGACGACTCCGTGAAACTCACGACGGCGAGATAACGTTCCGCGTGAGGGTGCCGGCTCCAGTGGAGGGCGCTGTCGAACAGCCGGGAAAAGATCTTCATCCGCGGCATTGTAGCCGGAGACGGTGGGCCGAACGCCCCCGGTCTTTCGGGATTGGCACAGATGCGTGACGTGGTCGGTCGTGCCTTTCGTGATCGACGGGGGCTCAAGGCGCAGTTGCATCGCCCCACGGCGGAGGGGGCAGTGGGACGGGCTTCGTGAGGTCGAACTCCACTCGAAATAGCCGGCCGGGACGTGCGAGCTCGTACACGTAGCGCTGGCCCGGTTCGAACTCGATGGCCCAGGTATTGGTCATCGAGGCCGTGAGTCCCTGCCGCTGGAACAGCGCCTTCGACTCGGCATCTACCGGGAACTCCTGTCGCGCGGCCGTGCCCGGCGTGGCGGTGTCACCGCCGTACATGGTGAGCACGTCCGGGGAGCCGTCCTCGTGGCGGTGATCGTGCTTGAGGCGCAGACCGTCCTCGGTGCGCGTGATCACCCAGGTTCGCGAGTTGTCCTCACCGACGTGAAAGGGCACACGGATCACCCGTGGTGCGCATTCGCGCACGTGCATCACCAGCGTCTTGCCTTCGAAGGGATCGGGCGGCGACCCGGGAGCGGCCGCAGGCTCGTTGGCGACGATGCGCCCGGCATAGGCCTTGCCGCAGTGGCTCGACAAGGCAGCCAGGAAGGCGTCGGCCGGTTCGATGGTCGCTTCCCCCTGGGCCTTCGCATAGGCAGGCGCAAGCGTCAGCACGAGCAGGGCGGTCGTTGCGGCGGCGCGCTTGCGCATGGTCTTTCCTCCGGCACATGAACGACAATCGGGCTTCAAGCCCGGGTCCACCCTACACGATGACGCCGACGCCGTCCCGACTGCCCACGCCGCTGCTGATCGCCTTCGGCCTCGTGAACCTGCCGCTGTCGATGCTGATGTCCCCCACGGCGGCGGTGCTGCCGAACTTCTACCTCGACTACACGGCAGTAACGCTCGGGGGCCTCGCCACGGCAACGTTGATCGCGCGCCTGTTCGACGGCCTCACCGACCCGCTGATCG
>JAWOGY010000195.1:0-7858 GCA_046496425.1 Vicinamibacterales bacterium | reverse complement strand
TAGTGTACATAGTACACCGTGCTGCCATTCAGCGTGACCATCCGGCCGGGCCTGTCGGTGCACGAGCAGGTCGTCTTCGCCGTGAAGAAGGCGATGGTCTCCGGCCGCCTGCGCCCGGGCGACGAGTTTCCGTCCGTCCGTGCGCAGGCGGCCGGAGACCATCGCCTTCTTCACGGCGAAGACGACCTGCTCGTGCACCGACAGGCCCGGCCGGATGGTCACGCTGAATGGCAGCACGGTGTACTATGTACACTAGTACAGTTGGGACTGTCAAGACAGGGACTAGGGGCTAGGGGCTGGGGACTAGGGGCTGGGGACTCGGAGTCAGAAGCCAGAGGTCAGAAGGACCCACTTCTGGCTTTTGACTACTTCTCTGTGAGCCTCACCCTCGCCACCAACCCGGCCGCGATGGTCACCTCGGCCTGCACCGGGAGCGGCCGGCCTGCACGGTCTTCCAGGCGAACGCTGTACGTCCCCGGCGAGAGCTTCGTCGTGCCGAACCAGCCGTTGGCGTCGCTCGTTGTCTTGCGCGTCCGGCGGAACCAGCCCGTGCGGCGGATGCGGATGGTGCGGCCCTCCAGGGCGGAGCCGCTCGTGTCTGCAACACTCCCTGCGATGAACCCGTGCGTCGGCCGTTCGATCCACGGCATCGGCGGGACCGCCGCCGGTCCGCTGAACGCCGGCGGCAGGCTGCCAGCCCCGCGAACGAGGTAGTCGAGGCGGTCCGGCGCGGCGACCGGAGGAGGCGGCGCCTGAGGCGGCGGCGTGGAGCCCGCGGGAGCGGCCGCCGCCGGCGCGCCCGGTGGAGCAGGCGGCGCCATCGACGGCTGGTAGTACGAGAAGAACGACACGCCGTCTGCCCGGGCGCGCCCTTGCGGCGCCCGCGCGCGCGCCACTTGCGCCAGAACGCCCTCAGGGGCGCTCAAGTAGCCGCCGATGCCGACGGCGATCTGTCGATCCGCCTTGTAACGCTTCTCCCACGCAATCCAGCCATTGAACCAGCCGCGCACCCGTTCGTCGTGCTCGCGCGCGTAGTTCATGGGCACAGCGAGATCGAGCAATCCCTCCGCCAGCCACCCCTGCCAGTCCTGGAAGACGCGCTGCATCGGCGCGACGTTCTCGAAATCGGCAAGCGATTCCGGCGGCCTTCCCCACGCGATCGTGGCCGCGCCCACCTTGATACGCGGCTTGATGGCCCGCGTCTCGATCGAGACGCGCCGCATCAACTGCGTCACCTGCTGCCGACGCCAGCGGATCCAGGCCTCGTCATCCGGCGCCGGCACGTCGGTCCGCCCGTTCGCGCGCTGGAACCGCGCCACGCTCACCGGGTTGTAGCCCACGTCCGCCCCGCGCGGCAGGGCCGGCCCGTCGGTTTCCGGGTACCGGATGTAGTCGAAGTGAATCGCGTCCACGTCGTAGCGTCGGACGATGTCGAGGTAGACGGAGACCAGGTAATTCTGCACCGCCGGATGCCCGGGATCGAGAAAGTAGCCGACGGGGAACTTCTTCGTGGCGTCGCGCGCCGCCGTCAGCCAGCAAGCGTCGCCCGTCGCGGCCGGCCCGTGGAGGTTGAACACGTGACGGGCGTCTCTCGGCGGTGCTTCGTCGCGCCATACGGGCATGGCGTTGATCCATGCGTGTACCTGGAGGCCTTGCTCGTGCGCCGCCGTCACGACGTGCGCGAGCGCATCGAAGAGTGGCTCGTAGTTCGCATCGTCGAGCGGAGGCTCGAGGCCGCCCGTGTAAAGGGCGTCGCCCCGGCGGCGCACCTGCACGATGAGCGTGTTGACGTGGATCCGCTTCGCGTCGGACACAAGCTGCGCGGCTTCCCCGGGCGAGCGGACCCCGGCGTGGAAGGCGTCCACCCAGAGCGCGCGCAGTTCGGGCGCGGCCGCCGGCTGGGCCTGCGCGAACGAGGCGGCCAGAAGGAGCAGGAGCGCCAGCGGGATCATGGTGCCCGTGATTATGGCCGATCTCGGCGGCGGCGGCCGGAGGCGGCATAATGGTGGGGCTCCCGCCTTCGCCGGGCGCCCGTCAGCCGGCTTCGGCGTGGCAAGCGGGATTCGGAAAGGTTTAGACAGCTGGAGAGGCTCGGTATGAACAGGACTGTTTCCGCGATCGCCATCGGTCTTCTGGTCGGACTGTTTTGCTGCGCTCCTGCCGCCGCCCAGACCGCCCCGGCGCAGGCGCCGGCGGGCCCGACCGTCGACCAGCTCATCTCGCTCAAGCGCGTCGGGTCTCCCGTCATCTCGCCCGACGGGAAACTCGTCGCCTACACCGTGCGCGAGCCGAACTGGGACGAGAACGCCTACGAGACCGAAATCTGGATCGCCGACGTCGGGGCGGGCACGACCCGCCAGTTGACCAGCGCGAAGAAGTCGAGCGGGTCGCCGAAATGGGCGCCCGACGGCGCGCGCATCGCCTTCACGTCCGACCGCGCGGACAAGCAGCAGATCTGGCTCATCCGGCCGTCCTTCGGCGAGGCCGAGCAGCTCACGCACGAGAGCGAGGGCGTCGGCTCATTTGCCTGGTCGCCCGACGGCACGCAGATCGCCTTCACCATCACCGACGCGAAGCCCGAGCCCTGGAAGGAGCGCGACAAGAAGTACGGCGACTTCGAAATCGTCGACGGCGATCACCGCGTGACGCATCTCTGGGTCATCGACGTCGAGTCGAAGAAGACGAAGCGCCTCACGAAGGGCGACTTCACCGTCGGCAGCTTCTCGTGGTCGCCGGACGGCAAGGCCATCGCCTTCGATCACACCATCAACCCGGATCCGTCCAGCGGCCACACGGCCGACATCTCCATCGTCACGGTGGCGGATGCCGCCATCCGGCCGCTGGTCACCCAGGCCGGCCCCGACAACCGGCCCCTCTGGTCGCCTGACGGCGCGCAGGTCGCCTTCTCCTCCGCCCTGGCGCAGCCGTTCTTCTACTACGCGAACAGCCGCATCGCGGCAATCCCCGCCTCGGGCGGCGCCATCACGGAATTGACGAAGTCGTTCGACGAGAACCCAGGCCCGATCGCCTGGCTGAAGGACGGCATCCTCTTCAGCGCCTCGCAGAAGACCGCCGCGCACCTGTTTCTCCTGGACCCGGCCACACAGGCCGTGAAGCAGATTACGCCAGGCACGCAGTGGATCTTCTCCAGCTTCACGTTCACGCCCGACGGCAGCGCGCTGGCGTTCATCCGTTCCGGCCCGAAGGAGTTCCCCGAGCTCTGGACGGTGTCGCCGATGACGGGCTCGCTGAAGAAGCTCACCGACATGGGCGCCCAGGTGGCCGCGTGGCCGCAGCCGTCTCAGGAAGTGATCACCTGGAAGAGCATGGACGGCACACCGATCGAGGGCGTGCTGCACAAGCCGGCGAATTTCCAGGCCGGCACGCGCTATCCCCTGCTCATCGTCATTCACGGCGGGCCGACGGGCATCTCGCGGCCCGTTCCCTTCGGTTCGACAACGGTGTATCCAATCGACATCTGGCTGAACAAGGGCGCGCTCGTGCTCGAGCCGAACTACCGCGGCAGCGCGGGCTACGGCGAGAAGTTCCGGTCGCTCAACGTGCGCAACCTGGGCATCGGCGACGCCTGGGACGTCGTGTCCGGCATCGACCATCTCGTCGCGCAGGGCCTCGTGGACAACGACAGGGTCGGCACGATGGGCTGGAGCCAGGGCGGCTACATTTCGGCGTTTCTGACGACGCACGACAGCGCGAGGTTCAAGGCGGTGTCGGTGGGCGCGGGGATCTCGAACTGGGTGACGTACTACGTGAACACCGACATCCACCCCTTTACGCGCCAGTACCTGAAGGCCACGCCCTGGGACGACCCGAAGATCTACGCCGACACGTCGCCGATGACCTACATCAAGCGGTCGAAGGCGCCCACGCTCATCCAGCACGGCGAACTCGACAGGCGCGTGCCCATTCCCAACGCCTACGAGCTCTACCAGGGCCTCCAGGACCAGGGCGTCCCGGCGAGGCTCATCGTCTACAAGGGCTTCGGCCACGGCCTGACCAAGCCCAAGGCGCACCGTGCCGCGATGGAGCACAATCTGGAGTGGTTCGGGCAGCACCTCTGGGGTGAGGCGCCGGCGGCGGCGAAGTAGGCCCCCGGCTTCAGCGCGCC
Organism: Vicinamibacterales bacterium; assembly: GCA_046496425.1. Classification (GTDB taxonomy): domain Bacteria; phylum Acidobacteriota; class Vicinamibacteria; order Vicinamibacterales; family JAKQTR01; genus JAKQTR01. Next base: position 3,732 of record JAWOGY010000195.1, on the reverse strand, counting down.
CGGGAGGACGCGATCTCGCGCACGGCCCCGATGGCCGTCTCGATGTGCGCGTCCGTGTTGAACGGGCCGATGCCGAGGCGGACGGCGCCGTGGATCTTGTCGATGCCCAGTTGCTCGTGTACGCGCGGCGCGCAGTGCAGGCCCGTCCGGCACGCGATGTTGTAATCGACATCGAGCATCGTGCCCGTGTTGCCGGCCTCGAGGCCGTCCACGTTGAAGATGAGCACGGCGATGTGATCGGCGAGGCTGTCCTGGCAGTAAAGCGTGACGCTGGGAATCTCGCGCAGGCCGTCGGCGAGGCGCCGCAGGAGCCGCATCTCGTGCGCCTCGATCTCGGCGAGGCCCGTCTTCCGGATCCACGAGAGTCCCGCGTGGATTCCGGCGATGCCCATGACATTCGGCGTGCCGTACTCGAGGCGCCACGGGTACTCGTCCAGGTGCATGCGCTGGGCCGACCGCACGCCCGTGCCGCCCGCCCGCGTATGCCTGATCACCACGTCGTCCTGGATGCAGAGGCCGCCGATCCCCGTCGGCCCCATCAGCGACTTGTGGCCGGTGAAGGCCAGCACGTCGATGTTCATCGCCCGGACGTCGATGGGAATCTTGCCCGCGGTCTGCGAGGCGTCGACTACCAGGCGGATGCCGCGCTCGCGGCAGCGGCGGCCGATCTCGGCGACCGGCTGCACGGTGCCGATGACGTTCGACGCGTGGTTGAGGGCGACCACCTTCGTCGTCGGCTTGAAGCGGCGGGCGATGTCGTCCGGGTCCACGAAGCCCGCCGCGTCGAACGGCACGACGTCCACCTCCACGCCGCCGCCGCGCGCGAGGTGCTCGAGCGGGCGCAGCACCGCGTTGTGCTCGACGGCGGTGGTGATGGCGTGGTCGCCCGGCGCCAGGATGCCGAACAGCGCGAGGTTCAGCGCGTCGGTGGAGTTGTAGGCGAAGATGAGGCGATCGGGAGTCGTCCCGTTGAAGAACTGCGTCAGCTCCTTCCGGGTTTCGTCCACCAGCTGGCCGGTCTCCATGCAGAGGTCGTAGCCCGATCGGCCCGGGTTGACCCCGTGCGACCGGTAGAACTCGTCCATGAAGGCGTAGGTTTCTTCCGGCTTGGGAAAGGAGGTCGCGGCGTTGTCGAGGTAGATCAGGCTCATAGGAATTCGGGAACTATATGGGCTAGACTTCGGCCTGTCAACGAACCCGGCGGGCCCGGGTCCCTGGATTGCGGCGACGGCCGCCCCCTGAGCTCCCGATGGAGGATCGTGTGAGTACACCCGTTCGCGTGGGCATCATCATCTGCGACCGCTACCGCTCCTGCGCCGGCGGCAAGTGCTTCCGCGCCCTGCGCGCCCGCGAGGGCGCGTTCAGCATCTACGAGGGCCAGGACGTGGAGCTGGCCGGCTTCACGACCTGCGGCGGCTGCCCCGGCGGCAACATCGAGTACGCGCCCGAGGAGATGAAGAAGAACGGCGCCACCGTGATTCATCTGGCGACCGGCTTCCTGGTGGGCTACCCGCCGTGCCCGCACCTCGAGCACTTCATGAAGTTCATCCCCGAGAAGTACGGCATTCCCGTGGTGGTCGGCACGCACCCGGTGCCGCAGAAGTACCTGATCACGCACAACGGGATCGGCACGTGGACCGGGCCGGAGTGGCCGGCGCTGCTGAAGCCCACGATGGCCGACGAACCGACCAGGCTGGCGTACGACTAGTACGTCCTAATACGTCCACCACGCCGCATTCGCGCCCTCGGGCTTCTTGCGCAGGATGTGCTGCGCCATCTCCTTGAGGCGGTCGATCTGCGTGCCCGGGCCGCTCCAGCAGTGGGGCTTCTGGTCGCCGTAAAGGAAGTAGCCCTCGTAGTGCGGGTTCTCGGTGGTCTTCATCCATCGCTCGAGGTCGCGGACCGCGTTGTCGAGGTAGTACGTGTCCACGTCTCCGGTGTAGATGCGCAGCTTGTCGACCAGCTTGGGGCCGACCGTGGTCCAGTTGCGCTTGAGGTACTCGAGCAGGTCGAAGTTGTCGCGCCAGTACGCCGCGACGTTCGGATTGATGACGCCGGTGCGCTTGTCGAAGAGCGGCTCGAAGTAGCCGTCCTCGCCGATGGGCCCGAAGACGGCCGACCAGATATCGATCTGTTCGCCCGATCGGCCCTTCGTGCCGTTGACCAGCTCGAAGTAGTTGCGCTGCTGCGAGGTGAGCCGCACCTGGCCGTTGATTTCGCGGCTGTTGATGGTGGGGACGCGCCGCCACTCGAACTGCTTGTAGAACGCGTTTCCGTCCTTGTAGACGTTGATGCCCTCGACGTCGGTGAAGGTGACCGAGTCGGGGCAGTACGACCACGTGCCGCCGAAGAAGTCGGGGTTGAAGATCTGGAGGGCCAGCGCCTCCCACCCGCCGGTGGACCCGCCCGACAGGACCCGCGCATAGGGCTCGCGGATGACGCGGAAGCGTTTCTCGACCTCGGGGATGAGCTCCTGCATGATGGCGTCGCCGTACGGCCCAACGTTCACGGAGTTCACCGCGTACGAGTCGTCGAAGTACGGCGTCGGGTGCTGGAACGTCACGATGAGCATGCGGGGAAAGTCGTCGCGCACCCATTCCCGGTGAACCGCGTTGCCTTCCTCGAAGCCCATCGGCGCGCGCAGCGAGAAGTGCCCCTGGACGTAGTTGACCGGGTAGCTGATGGCGGAGGTCTCGTAGTCGCGCGGCAGGAGCACGGTGGCGCCGAGATACACGGGCCGGCCCCAGAACGTCGAGAGCGACGGGCTCTGGAACTTGAACCGCTTCACCCAGGCCGTGTCGGGCGGGACGGTGACCGGCGGGATGACCGTGTCGGCCACGAGCGCGATCGTGCCGCCCTTCGCCGGGTCGAGGCGCACCATCTGCACCGCGCTGTACAGGTTGCCCGGCGACCGGTTCCATTGCTGGCCCTCCCACTGGTCGTCGTGCATCCACAGCACGTGGCCGTCGGCGCGCCTGAACTCGGAGTAGACGTTGACGAAGCCCTGTACCGCGTAGTCGCCCGCCGGCAGGTCGTTCAGGCTCTCGATGGGCGACCCGAGGTCCGTGGCGTCGATAATGGCCGGCTTGCCGGCTGGCAGCGCCTCGATATCGCGGCCGAAGAACGGCACGCCGGTCCGCCCGATCTGCAGGCGCGGCTCGGGCGCGCTCTTGCGGGCGATCATGACGAAGACGCGTCCCGTCACGGGCCCCGCCTTCACGGATGCCGGGTACGACACCTCGAAACGCAAGCCGGGAGCGCTGCGCGCCTGGGGGCGTCGTGCCGCCTGGCCCGCGGCCTCCGCCGCCGACGCGCCCGTCAGCAGGACCGCCAGCACGACGCCGAGTGTCACCAAAAGCCGTATCGTTGCACGGGTCACCGCTGAACCCCCTCCCTGCCTGCCGCCGTCTTCCCCACTCTCGGCTGCGAACTATACCATCCGTCGCGCGGCTACCGGGCTGCGTCGTGGATGTCCAGGTAGCCTCTCGGTGCTCGACGCGCTGGGACGGCGCCGGCCGTCTAGGCCAGCGTCTTCTTGGATCGCATCGTCGCCAGCGCGAGCACGGCCAGGCCCCAGCCGAGCATGAGCAGCGCGTCCAGCCAGAACGCCTCCAGCCCGACACCCTTCAGGAAGATCCCGCGCACGATGACGAGGTAGTAGCGCAGCGGGATGAGATACGTGATCGGCTGGATCACGGCCGGCATGTTCTCGATCGGGAAGATGAACCCCGA
>JAWOGY010000231.1:0-25171 GCA_046496425.1 Vicinamibacterales bacterium | reverse complement strand
CGATCCACGCGAGGGCTGCCATCGGGTCGCGGTGGCCGTCGCCGTCGTGGCCGACGAAGGTTCCCGGCCTGCGGAGTCCGGCTCGGAAGCCGGCGTTCCCGACCCGCCGTCGCCCGCCGCCGCGCGGCCTTCCGGGCCCCGGTGTAGAATCCCCCCATGCGATCCAGACCCTTTCTCGCCATCTGCACCGTCAGTCTGTTCGTCGTCATCGCCGCCGTGGCGTCGGTTGCGCAACGCGGGCCGGCCGCCCCGGTCTGGCCCGGCAGCCAGGGCAAGGGCGTGACACTGCTGCCGAACGGCTGGAAGATCCAGCCCGCCGGGCGCCACATGCCGGTCGGCGACCTGCCGCTCGGCATGGTGGAGTCGCCGGACGGGCACTACCTGATCATCACGAACAACGGCTACGCGAAGCCGACGCTCACCGTCGTCGACGTGGGCCGGGGGCTGGTCAGTTCCAGGGCGAACCTGGATCACGCGTGGCTGGGCCTGGCGTGGCACCCGGACGGCCGCCGGGTGTTCTCGTCGGGGGCCGGCCAGACCACCGTCAACGAGTTCTACTGGACGCCGGGCCGCCTCACGGCGGGAGCGATGTACGCCCTCGGCCGCGACACGCAGAAGCCGCTGCCGGGGATCAACCGGCCCGAACCCGTCGAGCAGAGTTTCGTCGGCGGCATCGCGATCGCGCCGGACGGCCGCCATATCTACGCGGTGCACGTGCTGGGCGAGGCGCTGACCATGCTCGACGTGAAGTCCGGGCTGGTGAAGGCGACTGTCGACGTGGGCGCCGAGCCGTACACGTGTGTGGTCTCCCCTGACGGCAAGACCGTGATGGTGTCGGTCTGGGGAGGGGCGAAGGTGCTGATGTTCGATGCCGCGACGCTCGAACGGCGCGGCGAGATCGCCGTCGGCGAGCATCCGAACGCGATGGTGTGGTCGCGCGACGCGAGCCGGCTGTTCGTCGCGTGCGCCAATACCAACGCGGTGTGGGTCGTGGACATCGCGGCGCTGTCGGCGAAGGAGCAGATCTCGGTGGCGCTCTTCCCGAATTCGCCGCCCGGATCGACACCCAACGGGCTGGGGCTGTCGCCCGACGGGACGCGGCTGCTCGTGGCGAACGCCGACAACAACACCGTGGCGGTGGTCGACGTGCGCGAGCCGGGGCGCAGCGTGGTCGAGGGGTTCATTCCGACGGGTTGGTACCCGACGGCCGCGCAGTTCAGCAGGGACGGGAAACGGATCTACGTGCTGAGCGGAAAAGGTCTGACCTCGGCGCCGAACCCGCGAGGATCGAGCGCCGGCGTGCCGGGATCGGGCGACGGCCAGTACTCCGGCGCCATGCTGCAGGGCTCGTTGTCGATCGTGCCGGCGCCGGACATTGCGACGCTGCAGGCGATGACGAAGACCGTCTACACCCTGACGCCCTTGACCAGCGCGGGCGTGCTCACGCCGGCGTCGGCGGCGGGCGCGTCTCCGATCCCGAAGAAGGTGGGCGATCCCTCCCCCATCAAGCACGTGTTCTACATCATCCGCGAGAACCGCACCTACGATCAGATCCTGGGCGACCTCGAGCGCGGCAACGGCGATCCGAACCTGTGCCTGTTCGGCGAGGAGATCACGCCGAACGCGCACGCCATGGCGCGGGAGTTCGTCGTGCTCGACAACTTCTACGTCGACGCCGAGGTGAGCTACGACGGGCACGCCTATTCGACCGGCGCGTACGCCACGGACTTCGTCGAGAAAATCTGGCCGACCAACTACGGGAGCCGCGGCGGGCGCTACCTGAGCGAGGGCGGCGGCAAGATGCGCAATCCCTACGGGAACGTCACCGCCCCGATGAACGGCTACATCTGGGATGCCTGCACGCGGGCGGGCGTGAGCGTGCGCAGTTACGGCGAGTTCGCCGCGCGCGGGCCGGAGCCGGAGGACGAGAAAGACTCCGGCATCGGCGACGTCGTGGCGACCGTGCCCGGGCTGAAGGGCCTCGTGCATCCCCAGTTCCAGCCCTACGACTTGAGGATCCCCGACAACAAGCGCGTCGACATTTGGCTCGGCGAGTTCCGCGAGTTCGAGAAGAACGGCAAGCTGCCGCGGTTCAGCATCATCCGCCTCGGCAACGATCACACGGCGGGCACGCGCGTGGGCTACCCGACGCCGCGGGCGATGATCGCCGAAAACGACGTGGCCACGGGGCGGGTCGTCGAGGCCATTTCCAACAGCGTGTACTGGAAGGAGTCGGCGATTTTCATCCTGGAAGACGACGCCCAGAACGGCCCGGACCACGTGGACGCCCACCGGTCGCCGGCGTTCGTCATCAGCCCGTTCACGAGGCGCGGGGCCGTCGACAGCACGCTCTACACGACGTCCGGCATGCTGAGGACAATGGAACTCATCCTCGGTGTGCCGCCGATGAGCCAGTACGACGCGGCAGCCACGCCGATGTACAACGCCTTCCAGGCGACGCCGGTGCTCACGCCCTACACGCTGCGCCCGGCCCGCATCGACGTCACCGAGAAGAACGCGGCCAACGCCTGGGGCGCCGAGGCCTCGGCGAAGATGTACCTCGCCGAGGCGGACCTGGCCCCGGAGCTCGAGCTGAACGAGATTCTCTGGAAGTCCGTGCGGGGTGCGGCCAGCCCGATGCCGCCGCCGGTGCGCACGGGGTTCATCCGAGGCATTCCGGATGATGATGAAAAAATAGACGATGACGAGGTGCCGGCTGCAGTGAAGCGTCGTTGATTTCAACGGCCGCGCCGCCGTCAGGCGGCGCGGCCGCTTCAGTTCGGCGACCCTGTTCCGTACAAAGAAACAGCCCACCGGTTGATTCCCCGATAGCAACGGGCCCCCATCCGTTACCACCAAAGCCCAACCGGTGGGCTCACGCTTCTATTTATAGCAATCGCGGTGCCATTTGACCGGCGCGCACTCTCGCCGCTTTCCAGCCGATTTTGCGGCAGCTCGTGGTCAACTCACATTCTCGACTATCGGATTCCCGGCGCCTGCCGGAACCGCCCCGCCGACCTTCCGGCACCAGAACCCCCGGAGGGCCTGCCGCACGAAGGGGGCTGGTCAGCGGGCGGCGGAGACGAGGAGCAGCCGGCGCGGAGGGGTGCGGCCGAGGAAGTCGGAGAGGCGGGCGTCGAACCTGGGGGCGCTGGCGATGACGCGGGTCGGCACGGGCAACCGCGCGCCAATAGATTCGTAGTCCTCGGCTGGCATCACGCAGACGCCGTCCGGGTATCCGGACAGGAAGGCCTCGAGCTGCTCTTCGTCGACCATCTGGACGACGTGCCGCCGCAGGTAGAACACGAGGCTGGGCGCGGCAATTCTGTAGGTTCCGACGGCCGGGGGCCTGACAGGCTGCTGCTCGATTGCCCGCGCCAGGTGTGGCACGGGCTTGTAGCGCTCGAAATCGGGCAGCGCCCAGATCACGAGAATCCAGTGCGCCGCAATCAGGCTGACAGCGAGCGCGGCCGCCGACGCGGGTCGCGCGCCCCGCCGGAGCGCCAGGATGGCCGCGACGCCGCCGGCGACGATGACGGCCGCCGCCGGGAGCACCCCGGCGATGTCGAGCCGGCCGCCGGGCCAGCCGGCAAGCCACGCCGACGCCGCGCCGACGATGACGAAGATGCCCGCCGCGAGCGCGACGCTGCCTGTGGCCACGCGGTCGAGCCGCCCTCCCGACACGCCCGCCAGCCACTGGTCGAGCAGCCCGCCGACCAGGGCCGCGCCGGCGACGACGAACGGCAGCACGTAGAGGTCCTGCTGCCCTTTCGACAGCGAAAAGAACACGACAATCACGACAATCCACAGGCCGAGGAGGAGCCGGGACCGGGGCGCGCCGCCGCCTCCGTCCGCCTGGTCTCGCGCGTCCGCGGCGCCCCGCGCGGCCGTCTTCCACGGCACCAGCGCCAGAGCGGCCGGCAGGAGCAGGGACCACGGGAAGTACAGATCGGCGACGACCACCGGCAGATAGAAGAACGGGCCGCGATCGGGCGCCCCGACTCCTTCCGCATATCGCGCGAGGTTCTCGCGGAACAGGAACGACGCGATGGCGTCCCACCCTTCCTGCGCGTACAGCGCGGCGTAGTACGGCACGACGATGGCAGAGACGATGAGGGCGCCGGCGGGCAGCATCATGCGTCCCACGCTGCGCAACTGCCGCGTCGCCAGGAGGTAGACGAGGAACACCAGTCCGGGGACCGCCACCGCCACGGGGCCTTTGACGAGGATGCCCAGCCCGACCGCGACGTACATCGCCAGCAGCCACCGGCGGCGCTTCCCGGGCTGGGCTTCCGCCATGAGGAAGCACAGCAGCGTCAAGCCGAGAAACATGGCCGTGTAGACGTCGATGATGATGCGGCGCGAGAACAGGAGCATCCGCGGCGTCGCCGCGAGCGTGATGGCCGCGATCCAGCCCGCGCGGGCCGAAAACGCCTGGCGGCCGAGCAGGAACGCCGTGGCGACGATCACCATCGCACCCAGCGCGATGGGAAGGCGTGATGCGCCGAGCGACACGCCCGCGACGCGGTAGAAGGCCGCCACCACCCAGTACGAGAGCGGGGGCTTGTTGAGGCGCGGCTCGTAGTTGAACGTCGGGCTGACGTAGTTGCCCGACTCGATCATCTCGCGCGGGGTTTCGGCGTAAAACGCCTCGTTGGCGTCGATGATCGAGGTGGCGCCTAGGTTCAGGAAGTACGGCGCCGCCGCGAGCGCGAGGATCAGGGCGAGCAGGGTCCGGCGGTCGGCCACCGCGCCATCGTACCAGAGATCACACGTGATTCCGGAGCATCAGCTCCTTCGGATGCGGGTCGAGATACACCTGCCCGGCGAGGTACGCCACCTTGTGGCGCCGTACGTGGTGCTTGACGAGCGTGAGCGGCACGATGAGCGGCACGAGATTCAGGCGGTAGTCCTCGATGCTGCCGAGCAGCTCCTGCTTCTCGTCGGCATCGAGCAGCTCCTTGAAGTAGCCGGCCATGTGCTGCAGCACGTTGGTGTGCTTGCGCGCGGTGGCCATCTTCGCCAGGGCATCCATGAACAGCTCGCGGTACTTGGTTTCGAGCCCCGCGCGATCGAGCGGCTTCGCGCGCGCCACCAGCCGGCCGAGTTCCGCGTATATCTCCGGGGAGTGGGCCAGCAACGCCATCTTGTGGGCGGTGTGGAAACGGACGAGATCGCCGGCGGTCCATCTGGCGCGGAACAGCTCGCGCAGGCGGACGTAGGCGAAGACGCGCTCGACGAAGTTGTCGCGGAGCCGCGGGTCGGACAGCCGTCCTTCTTCCTCGACCGGCAGGCGCGGGAACCGGCCCAGCAGCGCCTCGGCGAAGAACCCGCGCCCGTTCTTTTCGGCCATGCCCGACTCGCCGTACACCTTGACGCGCTCCATCCCGCAGCTGGGCGAGTCCTTCTTCAGCACGTAGCCGGCGAGGTGCTCGGCGGCGAGTTCCTCGACCCGAGCCCGGGTCCAGCGGCGCATCTCGGGCGTGATGTCGCGCCCGCTCTTCGTGTTCACCATGTGCACGAGGTCGCCCTTGCGCACGAGGCGCAGCGATTCGCGCGGCGTCCCGAGGCCCAGTTCCACTTCCGGGCAGACCGGCACCCACTCGACGAACGTCCCGAAGGTGTCGACGAGAAACGCGTCGCGCTTGTGGCCGCCGTCGAAGCGGACCTTCTGCCCGAGGAGGCACGACGAGATGCCGATGCGGATCGGTTCGCTGGCTGGCATGGCGTGTCAGGCCCTCCTGATGGTCCGCCCGGTCGACTCCTCGACGCGGCGGATGTAACGGGCACTGTCGAACTTGCGCGAGGTGCTCGCGAACGACATGTACCTGATGGTGCCGTACACCGGGCGCTCGGGGCCCCAGGCGCGGTCGTGCTTGCCGCCGATGCCCCACGCGATCCCCGTGTACCCGTTCGGGTCGCGTCCGTCGAGCTCGGAACGATCGTTCAGCAGGACCGCGCGGGCGAAGGCCTCGGCCGGGTCGCGCGTCCACTCGAGGATCTTCTTCGCCCAGTACATCCGCACGTAGCCGTGCATCCAGCCGGTGTCGACCATCTGCGCCTGCGCGGCGTTCCAGAGGGGGTCGTGGGTGTCGGCCGCCTCCAGGCGCGCGAGCGAGTACGAGGGTTCGCGACGGTCCGCCGCGTGCGCGTCCAGGGTGCGGCGCGCCCAGGGCTCGCAGCCGTCGAGGCTGTCGTACCGCGGGTTGAAGCGCACGAAGTTGACGGCGAGCTCGCGCCGGACGATGAACTCCTCGAGAAAGGCGTCGCGGTCCTCGCGCGGCGCATCGGCGTCGCGCACGGCCCGCGCCACCGCGCGCGGTCCGATGTGGCCGAAGTGCAGATACGGCGAGAGCTGGCTCGTCGCGTCACGCTCCGGGTGGTTGCGCCCCTCGGCGTATCCGCGGAGCCGATCGCGAATGAACCGCGCCAGCACCCGCCGGGCCTCGGCGGGCCCTCCCCGGAACGACTCGACCCTCCCGGCGGCGTTGTCCACGTCGAGTCCCGCCACCGTCTCCGCGGCCGCGGGCAGGCCGGCCGCCGCCGCCGTGGCGCGCCACGCCGCGCGCGCGCGCGGCTCCGGGTGCGCTTCGAGAAACCGCGGAATGAGCGGCGTCAGCCGCGGCCGGATCGTGCGCGCGGCGTACTGCTCTTTGGCGAGCAGCACCGAGGGCACGATAACGTCGGCGTCGACGGTCCAGAACGGCACCCGCAGTGTCGCCGCCGCGTCTTGCCGCCACCGTTCAGGCTCGCGCAGCGGGTTCTCGTCGCCGACCACCAGCGCGGCGCCCGCGTCGTGGCAGAACCTGGCGACGTCATGGTCCGGATGGCGGCGGACCACGAACCCGACGCCGCGCGCCTCGAGACCGCGTTCGATGTCCGGCAGACCGTCGGCCAGGAAGGCATAGTGCCGCCGGTTCGCGTTCGGGTATGCGGGCGTCAGGCCAAAGAAGGCCACGACCGGCAGACCGAGCGCGTTGGCCGCGTGGATGGCGATGTCGAGGGCGGGATTGTCGGCGGCGCGCTGGGCGCGCTGCATCCAGTACACGACGGATCGGCCGCCGGGGTCGGGGGGGCCCGGACGGCGAACCGTCACGCGCGGCGACGACGAGAGTTCGTCCAACGCGGTCATTGCCCTCACGCGCGCAGACTCCGGGCCCAGCGATCCAGCGCGGCGAAGTCGTCCGCGGTAACGACATCGGTGCGCCCGGCCGGAGCGCCCCGGCCTCCGACGAGCAGTTGCACGGTGCGCGGCAGCGCTTCCCGGAGCGCGGTCAGGTGCCGTGCCACGTCGGCGCCGTCGGCCGCCGCCGAGACGCTGACCGCCACGGCCCGCGCGCCGAGTTCGCGTGCCAGACGCCCCAGTTCGGCCGGCGGACTCTCGGTTCCCAGATACAGCACGCGGAGCCCCGCCGAGCTGAGCAGCAGCGCGACCATCTGCAATCCCAGCTCATGGTGCTCGCCCGGCAGCGTCGCGCAGACCACGGTCGGCCCGGGAGAAGTCAGGTCGAGCGGCAGCCTGATGGCGCGCATGACGTCGCCGAGGCGCTCCGAGAGAAAGTGCTCGTGCCGGATCTCCATCCGGCCCGTTTCCCATTCGAGCCCGACGCGCTCGACAAGCGGCGCCACGGTCTGCTGCAGGAACCCGATCGGCCCGAGCCGCCCCCAGTCGGACCAGAGGGCCGCGGTCAGCCTGTCGGCATCGAACGCGAGGACGGCCTCGACCAGTTCGTCAATGGACGTTCGAGAGGGGTTGAGGGGCAAGGCCGCGGCCGAGGGCGGCGCGGCCGTCGCCGAGAGCAGGCGATCGAGCTCCGCGTCGGTCGCGCCGACCACGGCGCCGGCCCGGTGACCGCGCCCGATGGCGTCGGCGATCCGCCGCAGCCGGGAGACATTCGACAGCGCGTAGACGCGGTGCCCCGAAGGCTTCCGCTCGGCCAGCGGGAACCCGTACCGCTGCTCCCACGTCCTGAGCGTTTCGACGGGTACGCCGGTAGCCTTCGCCAGCGATCCGATGGAGAGCTTGCCGGCAGCCGACGCCATCCGAGGGCCTGTGCGTTCGCGCATCTGCGGGTCAATCATGCCACGGAAGCTCCACAGTCCGATTCAAAAGAACATGGCGCGGCCGGCCCAATCGAGGGACCGCACCGCGCCATTGCCGGCTCCCGCGTGCCTACTTCGGCAGGATGACGGAGTCGATCACGTGGATGACGCCGTTCGAGCAGACGATGTCGGTCTTCACGACGTTCGCGCCGTCGACCTTCACGCCGGAGGTGGTGTCGATCGTGATCGACTGACCCTGGACGGTCTTGGCTTCCTTCAGCTTCACCACGTCAGCCGCCATCACCTTGCCGGGCACGACGTGATACGTGAGGATGGCCGTCAGCTTCGCCTTGTCCTTGAGCAGCGCGTCGAGCGTGCCGGCCGGCAGCTTCGCGAATGCCGCGTCCGTCGGCGCGAACACGGTGAACGGGCCCGCGCCCTTCAGGGTGTCGATGAGCCCGGCCGCCGTCAGGGCCGCGGCCAGGGTCTTGAAGCTGCCCGCCGCGACGGCGGTGTCGACAATGTCCTTCGCCTGGGGCTCGCTGGCGCGGAGAGAGGCGGCGCTCGTGGCGACGAGCGCGACGACGAGAGCGGAGGCAAACAACTTACGCATGATCCGAAGCTCCTTCAAGCACCCACGACACTGATTGGCTCTCCAAGGAGCCTTGCTGGCACGGGGGCGCAGAATCGTGCCGGCAGGAACGGTAAAGTCGGTTCACATCGCCTCATGACGACGCCGCTGGTATGACGCGCGCAGCGGTCGCGCGGTTCCCGATGCGGCGCAGCATCCCCGAGAAGATGACCGCGTGCACGGGCAGCAGCGCGTACCAGTAGAGCCGCCCGAGCAAGCCCGACGGCTCGAATCGCGCAACCTGACGGATGCGCGTCGTCGTCGCGCTCACGGGATCGACCGAGAACTCCAGCCATGCGCGGCCCGGCACTTTCATCTCCGCCTCGAGGCGCAGCAGGTGATCGGGCTCGTATGCCGCCACCCGCCAGAAATCGATCGGATCGCCCACGACGCACGTCTCCGGATCGCGCCGTCCGCGGCGCATGCCGACGCCGCCCGCCAGAAGATCCACCCAGCCGCGCATGCGCCACAGCGTGTCGCAATACCACCCCGACTCGCCGCCGATGCGTCGGATGGGGGCGAAGGCCTCGGCAGCCGACGCCGTCACGCTGGTCTCCCGCACGTCCATGAGCGCCGGCGCCGTCGCGTTTGCCATCGCCGGCGTCGCCACACCGGCCGACACGGAGTCGGACCACCGGTTCGCGCCCGCCGGGCTGTCCGCCGCGGCGATGGCGCGCGCGATCGACTCCCGCAGCCCGCGGGGGCGGATCGGGAAGACCTCCAGGGCCCGGCTGTCGCGGACGACCGTCGCGTTGCGGATGCTGGCGATGAGCTTGCGGCCGACCCGCGCGTAGAGCGGCGTCACCAGCGCCAGCCACAGGCTCGACAGGTGCGGCGTGAGGAGCGGCACCGGGATCATCAGGCGCCGCAGGCCGCGCTGCCGCGCGTACTCGCGCATGATGTCGCCGTAGGACACCACGTCGGGGCCGCCAATCTCGTAGATGCGCGAGGGCCCGGCGGCGACGTCGAGCGCCGCCACGAGATAGGCCAGCAGGTCCTCGATCGCGATCGGCTGCGCCTTGATGGCCACCCACCGCGGACAGACCATCACTGGCAGGCGTTCAGTGAGCGCACGCACCATCTCGTAGCTGAGGCTGCCCGAGCCGATGACGATCGACGCGCGGAACTCGACCACCTCGACGCCGCTCTCGCGCAGCACGTCGCCGGTTTCGTGGCGGCTGCGCAGGTGGGCGGACAGATCCTCGCCAGCATCGCCGAGGCCGCCGACATACACGATGCGCCGGACGCCCGCCTCCCGGGCCGCCTCGCCGAAGTGGCGTGCGCCATCGCGGTCGAGTTCGGCGAACGCCGAGGCCGCTCCCATCGAGTGAACCAGGTAATAGGCCGTGTCGACGCCCGCCAGGGCTGCGCCAAGCGAGGCGCGATCGAGCACGTCGCCGCGGACGACCTCCGTCGACGGCGCAACCCTGGGCCGCAGGGATTCCGGATTGCGCGCAAGCGCACGCACCGGACGGCCCAGGCGTTCGAGTTCCGCCAGCAGACGCCCGCCGATGTATCCGGTCGCGCCGGTGACGAGTATGACCTTGCTCACCACATCAGAATCCCACAATGAATAGATTTTGTCAAGTTTTTGTTAATATAACAGTCGCGCACCGGTCTGCTACAATCCCGGCGCGACGGCCCGGGTGCCGGGAACCGCCGGCGGTGCCGTCCCTGGAGGCCCCGACATGTCCAGCCGCACCCTGCGCCGAGGCGTTCTCACCGCCGTGATTGCCGGGCTTCTGACGTCCGCCGGGATCGGGCTCGACGCCGGCGTGCAGTCGAGCGCCCGGGCGGCGCCGGCGGTCGTTCCCCGCTTCGCCCGCGAAGCGAACCCGATTGCGCTTCGCGGCCCGGCGCGGCCCGAGCGCTACATGGAGGCGTCGGGCCGCAAGGCCGCCCTGCTCGGCCGCGAGGACGGCAGCTTCGAAGCGTGGGTCTATCCGCTGAAGGTGCTGCACGACTTCCGCCTGTCGTTCGGGACACCGGACTACGCGGACCCGATCCCGGGCGTGAACCTGGCCGCCAGCGTGGACGTGCGGCCGGAGGCCAGCACGGTACGGTACGCGCATGCCGCGTTCACCATCGACGCGGTCTGGCTGGTTCCGCTCGGCGACCAGGGCGCCATCGTCCTGCTCGACGTCAGCACGTCGCAACCGCTGCAGGTGGTCGTGAAGTTCCGGCCCGACCTGAAGCCGATGTGGCCGGCGGCGCTCGGCGGCCAGTACAGCTACTGGGACGCGGGCCAGAAGGCGTACGTCCTCGGCGAGGCCAGCGGCAAACACGCGGCGGTCGTCGGGTCGCCGTTCGCGATCGATCCGCCCGAGCAGCCGGCCCACAACCTGCCCGACGCGCCGTCGCAGTTCACCATCGCGATCACGCCCGAGACCGCCGCGCGGGGCCTCGTGCCGATTGTCATCTCGGCCAGCCTCGAAGGGCTCGCCGGCGCGAAGGCAGCCTACGAGAAACTGCTCGCCTCGAGCGGGGCGATGTACCGCGAGTCGGCGGCGCACTACCGGCGGCTGCGCGAGGAGATGACGAGCATCGACAGCCCGGACGACCGCCTCGACCTCGCGTTCGAGTGGGGCAAGGTCGCGCTCGACAAGGGGTTCGTCTGCAACCCGCACCTCGGGTGCGGGCTCATCGCGGGCCTGGGGCCGTCGGGCACGAGCGAACGGCCGGGGTTCGGCTGGTTCTTCGGCGGCGATGCGTTCATCAACTCGTGGGCGATGACGGCGTACGGGGATTTCGCCACGGTGAAGCGGACGCTCGAGTTCCTGCGCGTGCGCCAGCGCGCCGACGGCAAGATGATGCACGAGCTGTCGCAGGGCGCGGGCTACATCAAATGGTTCGAGGAGTTTCCATACGGCTACTACCACGCCGACACGACGCCGCTCTACATCGTCGCGGTGCGCGACTACGTGCGGGCGAGCGGCGACACGGCGATGGCCCAGGACTTCTGGCCGTCGATGAGGAAGGCGTACGAGTACTGCGCCTCGACCGACGAGGACGGCGACGGCCTGATGGACAACACGAAGGCGGGCCTCGCGGCGGTGGAGACCGGCGCGCTCCGGCGCCGCGACGTGCTGACGGATGTCTATCTCGGCGCCGCCTGGACCGAGGCCGCCGACGCCGCGGCGGAGCTGGCCGACCTCGTCGGCGATTCGTTCGCCGCGACGGCGAAGGCGGCGGCGGCGAAAGCGCGCGCGTCGCTGAACGCCCGCTTCCTCGACGACGAGGGAGGCCGCATCTACTTCGCCTACATGAACGACGGCAAGGGCCAGGCCGAGCCGACCGTGTGGCCCGGCTTCGGGCTGTGGCGGGGCGTGTTCGACGCGTCGCGGCCCGCGGTGGCCGGCGCGCTCGACGACCTGGCGGGCGCCGGTGTCGGCGCGGACTGGGGCGCGCGCATGCTCTCGATCGAGAGCGCGCTCTACCAGCCGCTCAGCTACAACAACGGTGCGTCGTGGCCTTTCCTGACGGGGTTCGCCGCCCTCGCCCTCTACGCGAACGGGCGTCCCGACGCGGCGTGGACCTATCTTGACGGCACCGCCGACCTCACGTTCCTGGAATCGCGCGGGTATATGGCGGAACTCTTCTCGGGCGACCGCCTGCGGTCCATCGATGCCGCGGTGCCGCATCAGCTGTTCGCCACGACGGGGTTCGTGTCCACGCTCATGAGGGGGCTGGTCGGCCTCAACGCGCTGCCGGCGGGCACGCTGGACGGCCGGGCGGTCCCCGCGCGGCTCCAGCTCGTGCCGCAGCTGCCGGCGGGATGGGGCTGGCTCAAGGTCCGGAACCTGCGATGGCAGGGCATGACCGCCGACGTCTCGATCGTGCGCAACGGCGGCGGCGTGTCGGTGGAGATCTCGCCGCGCGGCGGCACGCTACCCGTCGAACTGCACGCGATTCTGCCGCCGGGCGCGCGGCAGCTGACGCGGGACCTCCTCTGGCGGCCTGTCACCCCGGGCGCCAGCCTGTCACGCGGGCTGCGCCTGCGGCGCTTCGAATCCGTGGCCGCGCCGTCGGTCTTCGCGCTCCGCGCGACACCGGGCGTGCGGGCCGTCCCGCTCCACGCGCCGCTCGAGCTCGGCGACATGTCGTCGCGCCTCCGCGTGATTGACGCCACGATGGACGGCTCAACCTACACGCTGCGGGTCGAGGGCCGTCGCGGCCGCAGCTACCAGGTGCGGCTGCTCGGCCCGCCCGCGGTGTCGGTCGAAGGCGCGGCGCGGATGGCCCCGGCCGCCTCCGCCGCCGGCGGTCCGGAGGGCGAGATCCTGCGCATCGACATGCCGCCGGCCGACCCTGCGTCGGCCGGAGCCGTGCTCAGGCGGACCGACTGGGCGAGGGTGACGGTGACAGTGCGGTACGCGGAGCGCCGGCAGTAGCGCCGAGCGCCGGCGGAAGCAGCCTGTCGGTAGTCAGAAGGGCTCACTGACGATTGTCAGAAGTCAGAAGACAGAATGCAGACCGCCGCGGGGGCCCCTTCTGTCTTCTGTCTTCTGTCTTCTTCAAAAGATCGGATGCAGGTTCACCCACAGCGCCAGGCAGAGCATGTACAGCGCGGCCGAGGCGACGAGCAGTCCCGTGCGCAGCATGACGGGCCGGATGGTCGCCATCACGAAGAAGAACGGGAACAGCACGGCGCAGTAGCGCCCGACGCCTTCGAAGACGCCGGACGACAGCGGCAACCAGAGGTTGAGGGCCATGTGCACGACGTAGGCCGCGCCCGCCCGCCTGCCGACGAAGGGCAGCGAGACGATGAAGGCAAGGGCCGTGAGGCCGTGGAGCACGTCGTACGGCGCCATGGGGTCGGTGGTGATGTACAGGTACGGCTGCGTCGCCAGTTGGGTCATCAGGAACGAGAAGCCCCGGAGCGGCGATCCGGCGATGCTGTAGTTCCAGCGCTGGATGCTCTGGCTCCACTCCACGTACGAACCGCTGAGCGAGTTGACGTATGCGGAATAGAGCACGAGGCCGACGGGCACGAGGGCCGCCGCGGCCAGTGCCCGCATCCTCGCCGCGCGGTCGCCGCCCGCTGACTGCCACGCCAGCAGCGCCAGCGCCGGCAGGGCCATGATGCCGTTCACCCGCGTGGCGCACGCGAGCGCCCCCGCCGCCGCGCCGAGCCACCAGCGCTTCGTCCGGAATCCGTAGAACGCGGTCACCGTGAAGAGCAGGAACACCGCTTCGGAATAGACGACGCCGTAGAAGAACGCGAACGGGAAGACGCTCGCGAACATCACCGTGCGTTCGGCGGCCGCGCGCGAGTAGTACGTGCGGGCGAGGCGGTACAACACCACCATCGCGAGCACGTACGCCACCCATGAGATGATCACCCCGGCCAGGTAGAGGTTCTGCCGTCCCCCGCCGAGCGCCAGGCCGACATACCGCATGAGCAGCGGGTACACGGGGAAGAACGCGAGGTTGCTCCGCCCGCCCTCGACGAATTCGTAACCGTGGCGCGCGATGCCGAAGTACCAGCCGGAGTCATAGCGCGCGAACGTGTCCCAGAGCAGGTGCGTGCGATCCGTCACGGTGAACTGCTGCTTCTGGGCGAGCGGAAACACCACATTGACGATGAACGCCATGACGGACGTGAAGACTCTCACGCCGAGGGCGAAGGCGGCGATGCGGAAGGTCGCGCTGCGAGCCGTGCGGCGAAGGAGGCGCGGCCATGCGGCGCGCAGCGACAGGGCTGCGGCCCGGACGTTCAGCCTCGGCGGGTGGTCGGCGTCGTGCATGGCAGGCGAGCGGATTGTAACCCAGGACACAGGGCCAGGGGCTAGGGGCTAGGGGCTAGGGGCTAGTATGAAGGCTGCGCCGAAGACAATTCGCCCGACGCTGTCGTGATATACAGTTGTCTCGGCGCGGCATGGGAGGGCCTGCATGGCGGACGACTTCTACAAGTGGTTCTCGGAGCGCCGGCTGACGAAGTTCGGCGGCGCGCGCCGCCTGCGGATCGAGCGGGGCCGCCTGGCGCTGCTCTCCCATTATGCCGCGCCGCCCGGGGACTTGCTCGAGATCGGTCCTGGCGCCGGCAGCCTCGTGGAACCGCTCACGGCCATGGGGTGGACGTACCGGGCGATTGAGGCGAGCCCGGGACTGGCCGCCGCAATCCGCGCCCGGGGCGTGGAGGTCATCGAGGCCTGGGTGCCGCCGTTCCCGGCCGCCGACGCGTCGTGCGACGTCCTGTATGCCGACCAGGTGCTGGAACACATGAGCGGCATCGACGCCGCGCACGCCTTCGCATCCGAGGCGTTCCGCGTGCTGCGCCCGAACGGCGTCGCGTTCATCGTCGTGCCCGACTACCTCAAGGAGCGGACCTTCTTCTGGGATGTGGACTACACCCACAACTTCGTGACGACGGAGCGGCGCGTCCGGCTGCTGCTCGGCGACCACGGCTTTGCGATCGAGCGGGTGGTGAGAAGCATCGGCCCGACGACCGGTGTCGGACGAGATCTGCTGGCGGCGTGTTCGATGCTGGCCAACATCCCCGGCCTCGACCCGCTCTCCAGGTACACGGGCACCGAGGATCTGCTCTTCCGCGTGCGCAAGAACTTCTTCGAAACCCTGGCGTTTGTCGCGCGAAAGGCCCCCGCCCGGGCATGAAGGTCCTCACGTCGACGGCCGCCCGGCTCATCATCACGGCCGCAATCCTGGCGTATCTCCTGAGGAGCATCGACGTCGGCGCCTCGGTTCAGGCCATGCTCCGGGTGAATCCGTGGTGGTTCGCGTTCACCCTGCTGCTGGTCGCGATCGACCGCGTGGTGATGGCCATCCGGTGGCTGCTGCTGCTGCGCGCGGCCGGCGTGGACCTGCCGGCGGCGAGCACGCTCCGCATCTTCCTGACGAGTTCGTTCGTCGGCAGTTTCCTGCCGGCCGGGGTGGGCGCCGATGCCGCGCGCGCCTACGAGGTGGCCTCGCGCACGTCGCGCGGCAGCCAGGCGGTGGCGTCGGTCGGCGTCGACCGCGTGCTGGGGCTCGTCGCCATCGCGATCGTCGGCATTGCCGGCCTGGCGGGCTGGTCGCGGCACGTGGATCCGGACCTGCGCCTGCGGCTGATGGCGGCGGCGGCGCTCGCCGGCGCCGCCACGCTCGCGGTGTTCTGGGTGGACGCCGTCGTCCGGGCCCTTCTGCCGGCGCGCTGGCGCGCGACCAGGTGGGGGTGGCGCATCCAGCGCCTCGGGGACGCGATCGGCGCGTACCGCCAGCATCCGCGGGTGCTGCTCCAGGTGATGGCGCTCTCGATCGCCGTCCAGTTCGTGCGCGTCCTCCAGGCGTACGGGCTCGGGCGGGGCCTCGGCCTCGAGATCGGCCTCCCCTACTACCTGGTGTTCATGCCGGTAGCGATGCTCCTGCTGCTGCTGCCGGTCTCGATCAGCGGCTTCGGCCTGCCGCAGGCCGCCATCGTCTGGCTGCTGCGGCCGATGGGCGTGCCCGACGCCGGGGCGCTGGCGCTCTCGACGCTCATCATCGTCGTCGGCATCATCGGCAACCTGCCCGGGGCCCTGCTTTACGCCATTCGGAAGAAGCCGGTAACATAGCGTCCACATGGCCCAGACCTACGCCCTGAAGTACCTGACCAAGGCGGCGCTGAGCGCGCCCCGGGACTTCCTCAACAGCTACCTCGCGACGATCAAGCCGATCCACCCGACCGTCCTGATCTTCAACTGCACCTGGGTGTGCGACGCGCGCTGCGAGATGTGCAGCAACTGGAAGCGCGGCGACCGCAAGCTCGACATGACGTTCGAGCAGATCGCCCGCGTGTTCGAATCGGACTTCTGGAAGAAGATCGAGATCGCCAACGTCTCGGGCGGCGAACCGACGACGCGGAACGACCTGGTCGAGATCTGCGAGGTGATGCTCGACCGCCTGCCCCGCCTGCGGAAGTTCGGGATCAACACCACCGGCATGACGCCGAAGCGGGCCATCCCGATGATCGAGAAGGTGGCGGCTGCGTGCCAGCGCCGCGGCGTGATCTTCAGCACGCGGGTCTCGATTGACGGCGTCGGCGACATGCACAACCTGGTGCGCAACGTGCCGCACGGGTTCGACAAGGCGTACGAGACCATCCAGGCCATGCGCGAGATGCAGGCTCGGTACTCCTTCAACTACGGGGTGTCCACGACGATCTTCTCGATGAACCTGCGGGACGCGGAGAACATTCTCGCGTGGGCCCGCAAGGAGAAGCTGGACATTGTCTTCAACATGATCCGCTTCACCGAGCCGATGCTCGGCAATACCGGGCTGGAGCAGGTGCAGAAACCCGTCGGTGCGGACGAGGAGCGGATGCGCCAGTTTTTCCTGGACCGGGTCCGGATGGACCCGCTGATGGACGGGCAGAACTACATCTACATGCACTACGCGGACATGATCGCGAACGGCTATCACCGCCTCGCGCCGTGCCCGTTCCAGTCGCAGGGCATCATGCTGAACCCCGACGGCGGGCTGTTCTTCTGCGAAAACAGCGACGCCATCGGCAACGTGACCCAGACCGACCCGGGCGAACTGTACTTCCGGCAGGCGAGCCAGGCGCACCGCGATGAAGTGCGCGACAAGAAATGCCCCACCTGCCTCAGCCCGTGCCAGATGAACGTGGCGGCGGTGAAGCAGGTGGTGCCGTACGTGAAGTTCCTCGTGCGGGCGACGAACGAGAAACGGAAGTCGCCGCGGGCCGGATCGTAGCGCGCGGCGCGGAGTCCGACTGCCCGCCTACTGGCAGGCCGGCCGCGGGAGATACCGGTCGTATCCCGGGGGGCCTTCGACCTCGATCCAGTGCAGCCGCAGGGCCGACCTGTAGTCGTCGAACCCGGCGGCGATGTCGATGACGCGGTCGCGGCCGCCGTCCCGCCACAGCAGGGCATCGGTGCTTCTGGGCCCGACGCCGCGCTTGAGGTTCCAGGCCAGGTCGAATCCGCCGCAGATGCCCGCTTCGATCATGCGGTCGCGGAGGTACGACATGTTGACTTCCCGATCGTGCAGGCTGCTGGTCGCCTTCAGATAGTCGGGGTAGCTCGCCGCCACGAAGTCGACCAGCGCGGCCGTCGTCGTCGGCCACGGCAGGCCCTTGGGCGTCGAAACCACCGGCTTCGGCGCCGGAGTGGTGAAGTTCCAGTAGGTCGACCACGGCCCGACCGAGCCCCCACGTTCCGCCCTGGCGCGCCATCGGTAGGAGGTTTCCGGCTGGAGCGTGTTCGCCGCCACGCGCGAGCCCGTCAGGGCCGCGCCGGCGCCGGTCAGGGTGCTCAGAACGGATGCGCCCCCGGCGGTTTCGACGACGAAGCGGTACTGCAGGGTCCCGACCATCGACACGTCACCCAGGTACTTGAGGGTGGCATTGGCGATGACGAGATTCGGCGTGAGCGAATCGACCGTCGAGGCGTTCGCCGGCTGCTGCAGCGCCGGCGACGTGGCCTTCAGCGTCGAGCCGTCAGCCGCAGCGGCGGCCGTGTCGGTGGAGACCGCAGTCGGGGCAACGGGCGTGGCGGCCTGCTCGCCGCAGGCGAGGGCCGCGAGGGTGACGGCGACGACGCTGACAATCAGTATCCCGTTCTTCATTCAGGCACTCCCACACAGGTTACGACAGGCGTCAGGTTCAGCGGCCATCCGGACAATGATAACCCAAGAGCCGGCCATCCACTACTACCTGCCCCGGCCGGCCCGCTCCCGAGGTATCGTTGTCCCGGAGGGAGATCCGATGATCGTGCACCGTCATGCCGGCTTCGCTGCGGCCGTGGCGGCCGCGCTGGCGATGGCCGGCGCCGGCGTGAACGGCGCGGCGCCGGGGCAGGAGCCTGCGCAGCCCCCCGCGCTCGTGATCACCCACTCGGCGCGAGCCCTCGAACCCGGAGAAGCGGTCCTGCTGACGTTCAAGGCGGCGGCCGGGCCGATCACCTCGGCGCGCGGCACGGCCTTCGGGCAGCCGTTCACGGCCTACTCCGGGGCGTCGCCCGACACCTGGCACGCGCTGGTCGGGATTGATCTCTCACACAAGCCGGGACGCGCCATGGTCGATGTCGACGCGCGGCTGGCGAATGGCTCGACGCTCGCCGCGAGCCTGCCGCTGACGGTGGGCGCGAAGGCGTTCGCCACGCGCCAGCTTCGCGTGGCGCCGGAGTTTGTCACGCCTCCTCCGGCAGAACAGGCGCGCATCGAGCGCGAGCGCCTGCTCCTTAATCGCATCCTCTCGGCCATCTCGCCGCGGCCGCTGTGGGGCGACGGCTTCGGCCGGCCCGTCGACGGCGCCGTGATCTCGGTGTTCGGCGTCCGGAGCGTCTTCAACGGCGAGGCGAGGGCGCCGCACCGCGGTGTCGACTTCCGCGGCGCGACGGGCACGCCGGTGCGCGCGCCGGCCCGCGGCGTGGTCGTGCTGGCCGAGGCGCTCTACTTCTCGGGCTCGGCCGTCGTTCTCGATCACGGCATGGGCGTGTTCTCCCTGCTGGGGCATCTGTCCCGCATCGACGTGCGGCCGGGCGGCCTGGTCCTGCGCGGCGACGTCGTGGGCGCCGTGGGCGCCACCGGCCGCGTCACCGGCCCCCACCTGCACTGGACGCTGCGGATTGGTCCCGCCGCGGTCGACCCGCTCTCCGTGCTCGCCATCGCCGGCGCAGAGCGGTAGACAGGGGCTCGCAGAACCCGTTTGGACTCTCCGACGTAGTAATCAGTGACCCGCAGACGTGGCGCGGGCCGGAGGCTGACGTGGTGAAGTTCCTGTTGTGGCTGCTGCTGTTCGTGCTGTGCTGGCCGCTGGCGATTGCGGCGCTCATCCTCTACCCGATCGTCTGGCTGCTGCTCCTGCCGTTCAGGCTGGTCGGGATCGCGGTGGGCGGCGTCTTCAGCCTCCTGCGCGCCGTCGTGATGCTACCCTCGCGGATGCTCGGCGCGCGGGCCTAGCGTCGGCTGGCGACAGCGGCGGCCGCGTCCGCGGCGCGCGGCGTGACGAGCACGACGTGGGCACCGGATTCCGACGTGTTGATGATGTCTACGCCCGTTGTCATCAGCTCCGCACCGGTGGCCTCTGCAAGCTCCTCGCCCCAGACTGTCGAGATGAGGTAGCGCGTCCCGGCCTCGAGCCCCTGGAGCCGGACGGTGAACCAGTCGACTCCGTTACCCGCGTAGACAAAGACGGCCGAGGTCCCGGCGGACGGCGAGTAGTGCTGTACCGCGTCGACGCCTCCGAGGCCGTC
Organism: Vicinamibacterales bacterium; assembly: GCA_046496425.1. Lineage (GTDB taxonomy): Bacteria > Acidobacteriota > Vicinamibacteria > Vicinamibacterales > JAKQTR01 > JAKQTR01. The sequence goes on along the minus strand of JAWOGY010000231.1, from coordinate 5,305 downwards.
CGCCCGCGCCTGGTCGGTCAGCATGAACGCCGCCGCGCCCGGCACGGCCCCGCGGATGGCCTTCGCCCGGGCGATCTCGGCGGCGGCCTCCTCCAGCTCCTCGTCGCCGCGCTCTCCGCTCCGCCACGTGAGGCCCAGCATGCCGGACATCCGGCTCCGGAATTCCAGGGCCCGCGAGCCGCTGCCGGCCCCTCCCGGATCGGACTCGTTGCCGGTCACGAACGATAGCAGGTATGCCGGCGGGAAAATCGTGCCGAGCCCCTCGAGGTTGTGGCGCACGTGCGACGAGGGCGCCGTCACGTCGTCCATCCAGGCACTGTCGGTGAACTGGAGCAGTCCCGGATCGAGCCGGTTGCCGCCGCTCGCGCAGTTCTCGATCGACAATCCGGGATAGCGCTCGCGCAATGCGGAGAGCACCGCATACAGGCCCTTCACGTGCGCGAAATTCCCGCCCTTCGCGCCGTGGTCATGGTCGGCGCGGTCGCAGTTGATCCAGTAGTTGTTGTCCCACTTCAGGTAGTCCGGACGCGCGCTGTCGACGAGCTGCACGAGCTGGTTCAGCACCCATTCGCGGGCCTCGGCATCCCCGAGGCAGATCTGCGCGGCGGTTGCCGCGCCGTTGTCCCGCTCGGGGTGATAGCGGCCGCCGACGGTGGCGAGGATCCGCTCCTTCGCGAGCTTCAGCTCGTAGACCGTCGCGAGATCCATCCGCTCCGGCTCGACCCAGACGCCCAGCTTCATCCCGAGCGCATGGGCTTCGTCGGAGAGCGCGCCCAGGCCCGACGGGAAGCGCTCGGGGTCGGGGATCCAGTTCCCGAGTCCCGTCGAAAAGTCCCACACGTCCAGCGCTCCGGCGTACCATCCGGCATCGATCATGAACAGCTCGACGCCCGCGCGCGCGGCGTGCCCCATCTCGTCGCGGATGGCTTCGTCATCGATACGGGTGCCGTAGGCGAACCAGGTGTTGTAGGTGATCGGCGCCTCGAACGGGCGCCCGTGCCGGATGCCGTTCCGGAAGTACGACTGGAGCGCGAGCGTCACGTCCGACTGGTCGCTGCGCGTGACGCCGAAGAACCCGTGCGGGCCTTCGAGCGGCCTGCCTCTCACGACGGTCGTGGCCGTGTCGCCGAGCGTGACCTGAATCGTCACCAGCCCGCTCGCGGCCGGGCCGGTTGCCTGGAGCTTCCATGCGCCGGACCAGTTGAGGCCGCCGAAGAAGCTGCCGGGCGCACCCGAGAACCACACCACCGGGACCGCCGTTTCCGACGATCTCGCCGCCGACGCCAGCTGAAACTGTCCGCCGGCCGCAAGCCCCTGGCGCCGGCGGGTGAAGCGGCCGCCCTGCTCCTCGCCGGCCTGCAGGCCGGTGACCCAGTTCACCGCATCGACGGGCAGCGCCAGGCGCCACACGCCGATGTCGCTGATCGAGACCTTGGCCGCGTTCGACAGCGTTTCAAAAACCGACCAGACCTCGATCGCGCCGGAGCCGGCCGCGCACGCGTAGTGGCGGGTGACACGGAGCTTGGAGGTTGTGTCCTCGAAGACGAGCTCGAGGCGGACCTCCGTCGCCGTGGCCGACGCGCGGGCTTCCCTGAACGTGAAGGTGGCTTGCCCGGGCGTCAGGCGCCTTGTTCCCGCGAGGAAGGTGAAGTCCGCGGCGGTGCCCGGTTTCCACTGCTTGCCGGAGCCGGTGCGGTCCAGGCCCATCGTGTTGAGCGCGCCGCTGCCGTTCAGGCCCAGCCTGAAGCTGACCGCGTTGCTCCCGACGACCCAGACACGCTGGCCGCCCTCCTGCACCACGAACGCGTCGCCCGCTCGAGCCAGTTCCGCCGCGCCCGAAGCGACAGGCGCGGCCAAGAGGCCGGCGGCGAGCACGAGGGCCCGTCTACGGGCTCTCGGCGAGCGCGCGCGCGATGGCGTCGAGGGCGCGCTCGAGGACGTCCTTCGGAATGCCCAGCGCCACTCGGAAATGGGCCGGCGCCTCGAAGAAACGCCCGGGGACGACGGCGGTGTCGAAGTGGCGAAGCAACCGGTCGGCAAGTGCATCACCAAGAACCCTGCCTCGCACGCGCGGAGAGGCGGCGGTCCCGCCGGAGGGCCACGCGAACGCGATGGCCGCCGCCCGTTCCGCCAGCACGGACCCGGTTCCGTCCGCGAGGTCCCGCGCGCGGCGGATGTCCTCGCAGACGGGAGTATCGGCCAGAGCCCACCCGCACTTGAGCCCTGCCAGGCCGAAGGCCTTCGTCAGGCTCGATGTCGTGACGATGCGCGGCGAGAGCGTGGCCGCGGCAGGCTGGGCCGGTCCGGGCACCGCATCCAGGCAGACCTCTGTCCCGCGACCTTGTCCGGGCGGACGCCGTCGCGGGACAGACGCCGTTCAGTTCGTGGGCTGGCCGGAGGCTGGCGGGCGATGCGGGGAGAAGAGAAGTAGTCAGTATTCAGTAGTCAGTTGCCAGCAGGGCGGGACGCCGCCCACCTCAGTGGCATTCCTACTGAATGCTGTCTACTGGCTACTGGCTACGATGCAGAGTCCCGAGTCCCGGCCATTCCCCTTGCCCCCCTGCAAAACCCCGTGCTACCCTTTCATAGTTGGACCAGGTCGGGCGCTTTCGGCACGCGAAAGTGGCGGAACTGGCAGACGCGCTGGACTTAGGATCCAGTAGCCGAGAGGCTGTGGGGGTTCGAATCCCCCCTTTCGCACCAGGATGCCCGGGCCGGGCACGTTCCGGGGAGCCGGCTGGGTCGTCCGACATCCACGACAGCCTGGTCGATCGCTGAACCCTGCCCCGAAGACTGCCGATAGTCAACAAGATGAAGGTCGAGTTCGCCGACGTCAGCGAGACGCGCAAGCGCCTTACCATTGAAATCCCGAGCGAGGAGGTCGACGCCGGGATCGACCGCCTCGTCGGCCGGCTGGGGCGGTCGGCGAAGGTCGCGGGCTTCCGCCCGGGCAAGGTGCCGCCGCGCGTCGTCTGGCAGCGCTTCAAGGACGAGATCCTGAACGACGTGGCCCACGACCTGGTGCCGCAGGCGCTCGACGCCGCCTTGCGGGAGCGCGACCTCGAGCCGGTCGACACTCCCGATGTCCGCGACGTGGTGGTGGAACAGGGCGCGCCGCTGACGTTCGTGGCCACCTTCGACACGGTGCCCTCGTTCGACCCTGGCGAGTATCGCGGCGTCGCGCTGCGGAAACCCTCCGCGGCGGTCGAGGACGCGGCCGTGGACGAAACGCTGGAGCGGCTCCGGCAGCGGGCGGCACGGTTCGAACCCGTCGAGGGCCGGCCCCTCGCGGCGGACGACTGGGCGACGGTCGATCTCGAGCGGCGGGTGGCCGGGGGCGATCCGCCGGCCGAGGCCGAGACGCACGAGAACGTCACGATCGACCTCGGTGCGGAGGCCAATCCTCCGGGGTTCTCCGAGCAGTTGATTGGCCTCGAGGCGGGCGCGCACACAGCGTTCACGGTGCACTACCCCGACGCGCACCCGGTGAAGGATCTGGCCGGCCGCTCCGTGGAGTACGGCGTCACCCTGAAGGCGATCAAGCAGCGGGTCGTGCCGGCGCTCGACGACGAGTTCGCGAAGGATCTGGGGAGCTTCGACTCGCTCGCGGCGCTGCGCGACCGGGTGCGCCAGGACCTCGAGCACGAGGCGGCGCACGAGGCCGACCGCGCGATCCGCGGCGACCTGCTGGCGGACCTCGCGCGGCGGGTGCCCTTCGCGGTGCCCGACGCGCTCATCGAGCAGGAACTCGACCGGCGCGTCGAGGAATTCGCGCGGCGGCTGGTCGAGCAGCAGGTCGACCTGCGCAAGGCCGGGATCGACTGGAACGAGTTCCGCTCGGCCCAGCGCGAGGCGGCCACCGAGTCGGTGAAGGCGATGGTGGTGCTCGACGAGATCGCGCGGCGGGAACCGGTGGTGGTGGGCGACGAGGACGTCGCGGCGGAGATCGGGCGCTTCGCCGGGCGCAGCGGCCGGACCTCCGAGGCGGTGCGCGCGCAGCTCGAGAAAGACAACGGCGTGACGCGCCTGCGGGGCGGACTGCGCCGCGAGAAGACGGTGGAGCTGCTGCTGGCCAACGCCGCCATCACGATGGCGTAGGCCGGCGACGGCACCCCGGGGCTCCACTCCGAGTCGCGGACGCCAAGGGAGAGGGACGGCATCATGAAGCGAGACTCCGGCGAGGCCCGCGCGCAGCTCGTGCCGATGGTGGTCGAGCAGACCGCTCGCGGCGAGCGCGCGTACGACATCTACTCGCGCCTGCTCAAGGACAACATCATCTTCATCGGCACGCCGATCGACGACCAGATCGCGAACCTGGCGATCGCGCAGATGCTGTTCCTGGAGGCGGAGGACCCGGAGAAGGACATCCTGCTCTACATCAACAGCCCGGGCGGCTCGATCACGGCGGGGCTGGCAATTTACGACACGATGCAGTTCATCCGGCCGGACGTGCAGACCTACTGCCTGGGGCAGGCGGCGTCGATGGGCGCGCTGCTGCTGGCGGGCGGCGCGAAGGGCAAGCGCTTCTCGCTGCCCAACTCGCGCATCGTGATTCACCAGCCGCTCATGCAGGGCCTCGCGGGCCAGGCGACCGACATCGACATCGCGGCGCGCGAGCTGCTGCGGATGCGCGAGAACCTGAACAGCATCCTGCAGCACCACACGGGCCAGCCGCTCGAGCGCATCCAGGTGGACACCGAGCGCGACTACATCATGCGCCCCGAGCAGGCGAAGGATTACGGTATCATTGACGATGTGATCCGCAAGCGCGCCTGACGGGCGCGGGCGGGGCCTCCGGGGGGCCGCGCCGGGGATCGGGTTCGACCATGGCCAAGAAAAACGGCGACACCGACGTGCTGCGCTGCTCCTTCTGCAACAAGGATCAGAACGACGTCCGCAAGCTCATCGCGGGGCCCACGGTCTTCATCTGCGACGAGTGCGTCGAGGTCTGCAACGACATCATCGCCGACGACAACCGCCACGAGCCGAAGACCCCGCGCTCCACGCTGCCGACGCCGCCCGAGATCAAGAAGTTCCTCGACGACTACGTCATCGGCCAGGACCGGTCGAAGAAGAAGCTGGCCGTCGCCGTCTACAACCACTACAAGCGCATCGAGATCCAGAAGGCGTCGCGCGGGCGGCACGACATCGAGCTGACCAAGGCCAACATCCTGCTCATCGGCCCGACGGGCACCGGCAAGACGCTGCTGGCCCAGACCCTGGCCAAGATGCTCTCGGTGCCCTTCGCGATTGTCGACGCGACCACGCTGACCGAGGCGGGGTACGTGGGCGAGGACGTCGAGAA
>JAWOGY010000069.1:0-8096 GCA_046496425.1 Vicinamibacterales bacterium | reverse complement strand
CTGGCCGGGCGCACCGCTTCCCCGCTCACCGACATCTACAGCCTTGGCGTGACGCTGTTCGAACTTCTAACGTCGCGCCGGCCCTTCGGCGGAAAGACGACACCCGATCTGGTCTACCAGATGCTGTCGTCTCCGGCGCCGCTGCCTTCGGCGCTCAACGGCAACGTGCCGCCCGAGCTCGATGCCATCGTGGCGAAGGCGATGGCCCGCGAGCCGGCGCAGCGCTTCCGCTCGGCCGCCGAGATGGCCGCCGACCTGCGCCGCCTCGAGCGCGGCACGGCAAGCGGCACGCGGACAGACGACGCGGATGTCCTCGAGGCGGAGCGGCGCCTGAGGAAGCGCCGGCGCCGGCGCATGGTGGCCGCAGCGGCAGCGCTCGGCGCGGTCGCGGCCGTGGCGGTCTGGGCCTACACCGCCGTGCGCCATCAGGCGGCGCCGCCGCTCTCCGGCTCGGTGTCGGTCGCGGTGCTGCCGTTCACGAGCAGCCAGGACCATCCGGACGCGATCACGGCGGGACTGGGATTCTCGGAGTCGCTCGTCTCCGCCCTGGAGGGACTGTCAGCCGTCACCGTCCTCTCGAGGCCGGACTTCTCGGATTACCTCGCGGACGCCGCCGACCGCGTGAAGAGCGCCGGCGAACTCGGTGTGGCCGCCGTCGTGACCGGCGAGGTGACGGTTGTCGACTCGCGTCGCGAGTTCGCCGTCCGCGTCCAGCAGCCGGGAGGGCGAATCCTGCTGAGGCGAACCTACGAAGGGCGGACGGAAGAGGTCCCGTCGCTCGAGCGGCGGGCCGTCGGCGACATCGTCGCCGCGCTCAACGTGAGCTTGACCGCGGCCGACCGCGAGCGGCTGCGCCGCGTTCCCGCGTGCCGCGCCGATGCCTACGCGGAGTGCGCCGACGGCCGGGCCCTGCTCGAGCGGAAGGACATCCCGGGCAACATGAAGAGGGCGGAACAGGCGTTCGCCCGAGCCGTCGCGAAGGACCCCCGCTGCGCGCCGGCGTTCCTCGGGCTCGCCGACGCGCGCTGGGCCGCGTACCAGGACCAGGGACCGGACGCGGCGCTGGTCGAGCTCGCCCGCGAGGCGCTGGACGCCGCTGCCGCACTCGATCCCGACAGCCTGTCCGTCAAACGCGCCTACGCCCTGCTCTACCTCGGCACGCGGCGTCCCGAGCAGGCTGAGCGAGTCATCCTGGACCTCATCGAACACCGCCCGTTCGACGACGAGCCGCACCGGATCCGAGCGGAGATCCTGGGTCTGCAGGGCCGAACCGAAGAGGCGAAGAACGCCCTCCAGCAGGCGATCCAGCTGCGGCCGAGGAACGCCGCCAACTACCTGGCGCTCGGCAACGCGCACCTCAGGGCCGGCCGTTTCACGGAGGCCGTCGACACCTACGCCCGCGGCCTCGCCATCCAGCCGGACAACGTGTGGCTGAAGTCCAACCTCGCCGTGGCCTACGACTACAGCGGCGAACCGCGGAAGGCCATCGCAGTGTACGAAAGCGTTGCCGACCTCGACGCTACGATGCTGTCGAATCTCAGCACCCTCTACTTCAACGACGAGCGGTATCACGAGGCGGCTGAGCTGCTCAGGAAGGCGCTGGTGCTGGAGCCCAGGTCCGCCGTCAAGCACGGCAACCTGGGCGACACCTATCATCGCCTCGGGCTGGCGAAAGAGGCCGCGGAAGAGTACCGGACAGCCTCCGGCCTGGCGCGGGAACAGCTGCGCGTCGATGACCGGAACGCCGTTGTCCTGGCCAGGCTCGCGGTGTTCGAAGCCAAGTTGGGCCAGTCCGTACAGGCGCTGCAGGATGTCCGGCGGGCGGTGGCGCTTCTGCCGGACGACAACGCCGTCCTCTACAAGCGGGCCGTGGTGCACGCGCTGCTGCGGCAACGCGGCGAGGCCGTGGAATGGCTCCGAAAGGCGATCGCGAAAGGCTACAGCCCCGCGCAGGCCCGGGATGATCCGGACCTGGGGTCGATCAGGAAGCTGCCCGAGGTGGAAGCGCTGCTGCGGCAGGAGTAGGCAGTCACCGGCCGTCCGGAACGGCTGAAGCGTCGGTCCGTCAGAACTCGAGCCAGGAGGATAGCATGAGGTACAAGAAGGTCACCCGCTTCATCACCGTGGAGTTCGTCAAGGAACCGCGTGGCAAAGGCTTCGAAGTCCGGCTGGTCCCGGAGCCGGTCGTCGTCAGATGCACGGACACCGTCGTCTGGGACGTGCAGGGATTGCCGAAGAGCGTGGCGGAGAAGATCGCGTTCACCAACTTCGTGCCGGTCGAGGCCCCGGACCGTGTCATCCTCGCGAAAACTGGACTGGCGGCGCACAGGATGAGATGGCAGCCCAAGCGGAGCGTTCCGGTGAAGGCAAAAGGCGACAGGTTCCAGGCAACGCTGGACCTGGGGTCGACCGACCCGGGCATCTACAAGTACGACATCGAGTACGACGGCCGCACCCTCATCGATCCGGAGATGGAAATCAGGGGCCCGAGATAGCCCCGGCGCGGCGAATGAGAAAGCGGGCCCGGCCGGCACCACGGGCGCCGGCCGGGCCGTGCCTGCGTCCCGCCTACTTCCTGACCGTTCCCCGCAGCGTCTTTCCGCGGATTGGATAGGCCGGGCGCTTGTCGGGCGACGCGGGCGCCTTCTTCAACTCGGCCATCACCACCTCAATCGCCTTCTCGAGTTGCGGGTCGCGCCCGGCGATCACGTCGGCCGGAGTCTGCTCCACCTCGATGTCCGGCGCTACGCCCTCGTTCTCCACGACCCAGCCTTCTCCGGGAACCCAGATGGCAAGGTTCGGGGCCGTGATGACGCCGCCGTCCATCAGCACGGGGAATCCGAGCGTCCCGACGAGGCCGCCCCAGGTGCGCTGGCCAACCAGGGGCCCGAGCTCGAACTTGCGGAACATCCACGGCAGCAGGTCTCCGCCCGAGCCGGCCGTTTCGTCGATGATCATCACTTTCGGCCCCTGGATGGACGCGGTGGGCGTCTTCAGATCGTCGCCGTAGCGCATGGCCCAGTTGCTGATGAACGGCCGCCGCAGGATGTCGATGTAGTAGTCGGCCACGGAACCGCCGCCATTGAACCGCTCGTCGACGATGACGGCGTCCTTGTGGGCCTGCGGGAAGAAGTACCGCTTGAAGTAGGTGTGGCCGGCTCCCGCGGTGTTCGGCACGTAGACGTACGCCACGCGGCCGCCGGTGGCCTGGTCGACTTTCCGCAGGTTCCCCTCCACCCAGTCGCGGTTGCGAAGCGCCGACTCGGACGCAATGGGCACCACCTGCACCGTGCGCGAGCCGGAGCCGTCGGCATTCGGCCCGACGGTCAGCTCGACGATCTTCCCTGACGTGTTCTCGAAGAAACTGTAGACGTTCGCGGGCGGGCGCACGTCCTTGCCGTTCACGGCGATCAGGTACTCGCCGGCCTTCACGTCGACACCGGGCTCGGTGAGTGGCGCGCGCAGGTCAGGCGTCCAGTTCAGGCCGCCGAGCACCCGCTTGAAGCGATAGCGGCCGTTGGCCACCTCGTAGTCGGCCCCCAGCAGGCCGCCGGGCACGGTCCTGGGCTGTTCGAGCCGGTCACCGCCGCCCGTGCGGTGATGGCCGACCGCCAATTCGCTGCACATCCACATGATCACGCGGTTCAAGTCGCCGCGCGTGGCGAGGTCGGGCAGGAACGCGGCGTACTTCGCCTTCATCGCCGGCCAGTCGACGCCGTGCATGTTGGGCGCGTAGAAGTAGTCGCGGTTGATGCGCCAGGCCTCGTTGAAGATCTGCGTCCACTCGGCGCGCGGATCGATGCGGACCTCGATGTCGGCCGCGGCGATGCGTCCCTCGCCGGGAGCGATCTTCGGGCCCATCAGTGTGATGAAGAAGGCGCGATCCTTGGCGTACAGCACCTTCTTCGCGTCCGCCGAGAGCGTGTAGGCATCGGCCGACGCAAGCGGCGTCTCGTTCTTGCGCTTGGTCAGATCGTAGTGGTTGAGCGAGGCCACCGGGCCGTCGCGGCGCTGGTAGTAGAAATGTCCCGCGTCACCGACCTGGAGGGCGAAGAGATCACCGGAGGGGATGGGCAGCGCGAGGATGCGGTTCTCGATGCCGTCGAAGTCGATCGAGAACGGCTCCTTCTTCTCCGCTTCGGCCTTCTTCTCAGCCGCTGCGGGAGCCTTCTCGCCGGCAGCGGCGGGCTTCTCTGCCGCCGGGGCGGGCTTGTCGCCGGATTTCTCTGCCCGTGCGTCGGCCGCTTTCGGCTTCTCCTCGTCGCTCTCCTTCGCGAGCGGCGACACGATGCCCTTGCGAAGCACGACCAGGTAAAGGTTGCGCGTGCGGCGCATGTCCGAGATCGACTGCGCGAACCAGTCCTGCACCGGGCCCGCGTCGGTCGAGCCGAACAGGTACAGGTACTTGCCGCCCTTGTCGAACGTGGGCTCGGTCACCTCGCTCAAGCCGTCGGTGATCGGGAACGACTTGTCCTGGTCGAGCGAGTACGCGAACACGGTATTGACGAGCGGCTGGGTGTTGACGACGTAGGCCAGCCACTTCGAATCGGGCGACCAGTCGACGCGAATCGGATTGATCGGCGTGTAGACCCGGTTGCCGCCGATTCGCTTCATCGTGCCCGAGGCCAGGTCCAGCCAGAACGCCGACTGCGAGTTGTCCACGAACGCGACCTTCTGGCTGTCGGGCGACCAGCGCAGGTCCGAGTAGAACCCCGCGCCGGCAAGTTTGTACGTCTTCACGTCGCCCTTGCCGTCGTGCGGGGCGACGTGCAGTGCGTATTCCCCCGTCGCGTCCGAAAAGTACGCCACGCGCGAGCCGTCCGGCGACCACGCCGGTGACCGCTCGTGGGCGCCGGGGCTGGCCGTGAGGTTGCGCACGTCGCCCTTCTCGGCAGGCACGGTGACGATTTCGCCGCGGAATTCGAAGACGGCGCGGGCGCCCGAGGGCGAGATGCCGACGTTCCGGATGTATGCGGGGCCCTTGACGAACCTCGCGCGAGTCTCGCGCAGATCCGCGGGCACGGGGATCACGAGCCGCTTCGTCGACGCGCTGGCCGGATCGAGGAGGTGCAGCCAGCCCGCCTGCTCGTAGACGATTTTCCCGCCGCCCGACGAGGCCTTCAGCACGGGAAAGTCGTCGTGCTTCGTGATCCGCCGCACCTGCTTCGACGAGGTGTCGTAGGCGTAGACGTTGAACTCGCCGTCGCGGTCCGATCGGAAGTAGACCGCGTTCCCGATCCACATCGGGTCCACGTCATTGGACCGGTCGGCCGGCTGCGGCACCTTTTCGATCCCATGGTCCGCGGTGCTGTAGAGCCACAATCGCGAGACGCGACCGCCGCGATACTGCTTCCACTGATCGAACGCCGGCGGCAGCGGGTTATACGCGATGCGCCGGCCGTCCGGTGAGTACGTCGCCTGAAATGCATTCGGAATGGGCACCTGCGCTTCGACGCCGCCCTCGACCGGCACGGTGAAGAGGTGCTGATACGCGCCGGTAAAGGCGGCCCTGCCCGACGTGAAGAGGACGCGCGTGCCGTCCACGGTGAACCCCTGCACCAGATCGGCGCCGGGATGCCACGTCAGGCGCCTGGGCACGCCGCCCTCAGCCGGCACCACGAACACGTCGGGATTGCCATCGTACTGCGCCGAGAAGGCGATGAGCTTGCCGTCCGGCGAAAAGGCCGGCCGGCTCTCCACGCCATCGTCGGTCGTGAGACGGCGGACATCGGTGCCATCGAGTTTGGCCACCCAGAGGTCGTCGGCGTACACGAACGCCACGTGGGTGCCGTTGGTTGCTGGCTGGGCCAGCATGCGCGTGTCGCGCGTATTGGGCTCGGTCGACACGGTGGCGGGCGCAATGAGCGCCGCAGGCAGCAGGAGCAGGGCGAGTCGCGACAATCGCATGGTGGCAGACCTCCAGGCCGGGTCACAGGGACGCCTCGCGGGGGTTTCGCGGCAGACGCGGACGTACAGAGTAATACGAACGGCAGCCGCCGCGCGTTCGGGCCGGCGAGCACGCGCAGGGCGCCCTCACTGCTTGTGCTTCTCGAACCAGGCCTGGAGGTAGAGCTGCTGCAGGAGCTGGTGCGACGGCCGGCGCCAGCCGTGGAACTCGTCGGGCATCCGCACGAGGAGCGTCTCCTTCTTCAGCAGCTTCAGCGCCCGGTAGTACTCCTCGCTCTGGCGCATCGGCGTCCGCAGGTCCGCCTCGCCGGTCATCACCATCGTCGGCGTGGTGACGTTCGCCACGTAGTGCAGCGGCGAGCGCACGGCGTACTCCATCGGGTCCTCCCACGGGTACTTCCGGAACTGCCTGAACCACGACGGCCCATCGGTCGTGCCGACGAACGAGTGCCAGTTGATGACCGGGCGCATCGAGACGGCCGCCGCGAACCGGTCCGTGTGGCCCACGATCCAGGCCGTGAGGACGCCGCCCCCGCTGCCGCCGCACACGAAGAGGTTCTTCTCGTCGATGAAACCCTTCGCGAGGGCCGCGTCGACGCCGGCCATCAGGTCGTCGTAGTCCTTGCCGGGATAGGCGTACTGGATGCCGTTGACGAACTCCTGTCCGTAGCCCGTGCTGCCGCGCGGGTTGGTGTAGAGCACGGCATAGCCCAGACTGGCGAAGTTCTGGTACGCCCAGCTGAACCCGACGTCGTACATCGACCACGGGCCGCCGTGGATCCACAGCACCATCGGGTACTTCTTCCCCGGCTGGAAGTCCACCGGCTTGACGAGCCAGCCCTGCACTTTGAGGCCGTCCTTCGACTGGAACCACATCTCTTCGACCTGGCCCAGCGAGCGGCCGTCAAGGACATCGGCGTTGACGTCGACCAGCTTCTTCATCGCCGACGGGTGCGCGATGTCGAAGGCGGCGACGTGGCCGGGTTCGAGGGGCGTCGATCGGACGGTTGCCGCCTGGCCACTCCTCGCGACCGACAGCCCGTTGAGCACCTGGGAGCCGCCGGTGAGCTTCCTCGGCGCGCCCCCGGCGAGGGGGGCGAAATAGACCGAGGTGCTGCCGAGCTCGCGGACGGTGAAGTACACGCCCGAGTTGTCGGCCGCCCACGTGACGTTCGAGGGCGAGTCGTTCAGCGCGCCGGCCCAGGTGCGCTTCCCCGCGCCAGCCTTGTCCATCAGGTAGAGGCTCGCCACGTGGCTCGTGAACCGCTGGTCGTCGAAGCCCGTGTACGCGATCCACCGGCCGTCGGGCGACACGGCCGGATTGGCGTCGGGCCCCTGCCGGTCGGTCAGCGGCGTCACGGCGCGCGACGCGAGGTCGATGGCGTAGATCTCGGAGTCGTTGTTGAGATACTCCGCGTCGGGCTTCCGGATCCCCGAGACATAGATGGTCCGCCCGTCGGAGGACCACTTCGGGCCGCTGTGGCTGAACGTGCCGTCCGTGAGCTGGCGCGGCGTGCCGCCCGTGATCGCGTCGAGGGTGAAGACGTGCGTATACCCCTTTTCGACGGGCCCTTCGCCGTCGCGCGCCCACGTGAGGCGATCGACGATCGTCGCGCCCCTGGCCCACTCGGCGCCGCGCGGCCGCTTCGGCAGCTGCACCGGCAGAATGGGATCCTCGTCGGGGATGAACATCGTGAAGACGAGCTGCTTGCCGTCCGGCGACCACACAAGGCCGGCGGGCGCCCGTTCGAGGTGCGTCAACTGGGAGAGTTCGCCCGTCGCCACGAACAGTACGTGAATCTGGGTGGTGCCGTCGCGGTCCGACAGGAACGCGATCCGCGAACCGTCCGGCGACCAGACCGGCGCCGTGTCGCGCCAGCTGCCGCGCGTGAGCTCGCGCAGGCGCGTGCCGGCGGTGTCCACGATCCAGATGTTGCTGCGCGCCTGGTCCTTCACCTTGTCGACCCAGCCTCGCGAGAAGACGATCTGGGACCCATCCGGCGAGATCGCGGGATTCGAGACCGTCTCCATGTCCATGAAGGTGTCCTTGTCGAGGACACCCTGGTTCGCCTGGGCGCCGGCGGCTGCCGGCGGCAGGAGCGACAACAGCAGGAGACCCGCGCTCACCATCACCGGCACGTCTGTGCGTTTCATCTTCCCCTCCTCGAACGCTGAAGGCCCCGCGCGCG
>JAWOGY010000040.1:0-56528 GCA_046496425.1 Vicinamibacterales bacterium | reverse complement strand
CCCGCACCTGCTGCTCCTTGATCCACGCGCTCTTGACCTTGCGGAGCGTCTTGTTCGCCCTGGCGATCCCCTGCGTGATCGCGTCCTCGAAACCGACGGTCGACGTTGCGCTGATTTCAGACACCTTCGCTACAGACATCCCGCCCTCCTTGTGCGACGTTCCCCGCCGCCCGCCCGGGCGCCCGCTGGCGTCCGACAGCGCGGGCGGCCGTGAACATCTTCAACCGAAGCGAGTCCGGCATCAACGGCGATAGCGGGAGTATCCCCAGCCTCCGCCGCCGAGCACGAACAACACGAGCAGCACGATGAGTAGAGTTGACATGACGTCCTCTGTGAGGATGGGAAGCTGGCGGACTGCGAGCAGAAGCGCTCGCGAGCCATCCTGCTTCGGGGTGTACCAATAATCGACGACGGCGCCGATCCAACGCTGTTCGGTTCAGCGCAGCGAACCGGCGACTCACGTATACCGTGAGCCGCCGGACGCTCGTGCGCGAGGCGCGCCGACCACGAACGACGACCCGCCTCGAAGGTGCGAACGATCTCAGCGACGACGCGTCGTCACGACGTCCGTTCGACGCGTCAGGCTATCGACCGGCGGCCGCCGAGCATCCCGATGATGAACAGCACCACGGCGATGACCAGCAGTGCGTGGACGAGCGGGCCGATCGTGTAGGTGCCCACGATGCCGAGCAACCATGCGATCAGCAGAATCACGGCGAGGGTGTACAACATCGCGAGACCTCCTGTTCGTGCGCCGATTCCCTTCGCGTCCGGTACGGGCGAAGCGAATCTGCATTACCTGTTGACGAGCATAGGCCGACCGGCGAGGGATGTCTGTGCTGTTGAGCACACCCCCCATGTGCGTTGTTGCACAGACGCGCGGGCACGCGGTTGCTACGCTGGTTCCGGTGGTGGAATCTCCGGGCGCGTGTGCCCGCCGATCAAGGAGGAGTGAGATGACAGCAATCAAGCGAGCCGCCCTGCTCGCCGTCGGGCTCGCGGTCGCGGGCGCCGGAGTGGCGACGGCAGGGCAGCAGCGACCCTACCGCGTCAGCGACCAGCAGTTGAAGGATCTCGTGAACCGCATCGACACCCACGAGCAGGCCTTCCGCAGCAGTTTCGAACGGGCGATCGATCGCAGCCCGATCAAGAACAGCCCGACGGCCGACCAGGCCGGCAGGTCCATGAAAGACTTCAACGAGGCCGCCGACCGGCTTCGCGATCGCGTGAACGACGGACAGTCGGTCACGTCGGACGCCGAGAACCTGCTGAGGCACGCGTCGGCCATCGACAGCCTCATGACGCGCACCCAGTTCGAGGCTCCTGCCCAGCGCGACTGGCAGGCCCTGCGCCTGGACATGAACGACCTGACGCGCGCCTATGGCATCGCGTGGAACTGGAGCGCGGCCTCCCAGACCGTGCCGGCCCGCGTCAACGACAAACAGATGAAGCAGCTGCTGAAGACCATCGGGCAGAAGGCCGACAGGTTCGACAAGACCCTCGACCGGGCCTTTGCCAACAGCACGTACGATGCCGGCCGCGGGAGAGACGAGATCCGCCGGTCCGTCAAGGACTTCAAGCAGGCGACCGAACGACTGCGCGATCGCGTCAATGGCCGCCAGGCCAACACGCTCGACGCCGAGGAAGTGCTCCGCCGCGGCGCGAGCATCGACGGCTTCATGCAGCGGTATCAGTTGAGCGCCCAGGCGGAACAGAACTGGGTCGCGTTGCGGGGCGATCTGGACAAGCTCGCCAGCGCCTACAACGTCGGGTGGGGCTGGAGCGACTCGGGCTACCCGTCGGCGGAGGCGGGCTACCAGCAGCGCCTCACCGGAACCTACCAGCTCGACGCCGGCCGCAGCGATGATCCGCGGCGGACGGCGGAACAGGCGTCCCGCGCGGCGGCAACCGACCAGCGGCAACGGACGTACCAGAACCTGCTCGGCCGGCTCGAGTCGCCCGAGACGATCGCGATCGAGCGCCGCGGCAACAGCGTCAGCATGGCGTCCACACACGGACCGCAGGTGAGCTTCGAGGCCGACGGCAGGAACCAGGCCGAGACGTGGTCCGGCGGCAGGGCGATCAACACGCTCGCCACCTTCGAGGGCGAGCGGCTGCGCGTCGCGACGACGGGCGACAGACGCAGCGACTACATCGCGACCTTCGAGCCGACCGACAGCGGGCGCAGCCTCCTCGTCACGCGCACCATCTATGACGAAGGCCTCCGCCAGCCGGTCACCGCGCGAAGCGCCTATCGGCGAACCTCGGACCAGCCCCGGTGGAACCTCGAGAACGGCAACGGGGGGTACGGCTCCCCCACGTCACCGCGCGGCGCACTCGCGGTGCCGGACGGTACCCGGTTCGTGGCCAGGCTGGACAACGAGCTGCGCACGTCGGACGCGCGCCAGGGCGACCGATGGACCATGACCGCCGTCAGCCCGTCACAGTATGCGGGCGCGGTCATCCAGGGCTACGTCTCCAGCGTCAACGCGACGGGACGGACGGCCGGTTCGAGCGACATGACGCTCTTCATGGAGAACATCCGCTTCCGCAACGGGGACGCGTCTCCGTTCGAGGGCGTCATCGAGAGCATCCGGACGCCCAATGGCGACACCATCAGGGTGGATCGTGACGGGGCGATCGACACTCCCGGCAGCGGGGGAGACAGCCGGACGCGCCAGGCCGTGGAGCGGGGCGCACTCGGCGCGGTGCTCGGCGGGCTGATCGGCGCGGTCGCCGGCGGGGGCAAGGGCGCCGTGATTGGCGGGGTGGTCGGCGCCGGCGTGGGCGCCGGCACGGTCATCGTTCAGGGACAGGACCGGTTCGATCTGCAGCGCGGCACGGAGCTGACATTCACCTCGGGTGCCACGCGGTATCAATGGTAGACGCCGGTGAGCGCACCAGCGGGTTGCGTCATCGGATCACGACGGGAGAATGCACATGTGGAACAAGAATGAGCGCGACGGGAAGATCGATCAGGCGAAGGGCCGGGCCAAGCAGGCGGTCGGTGATCTGACGGGCGACGAGAAGATCAAGGCCGAGGGCGAGATGGACGAGGCCGGGGGCAAGGTCGAGGAGGCCGTGGGCAAAGTCCAGCGAAAGACCGTGGCGGCAATCGAGAAGACGAAGGATGCCGTGAAGCGGTGACCTGGCGCCGGTGTCACGCGGCCGGCGGGTCGGGTGCATGCGTACTGCCGGGGGCCAAACCCCCGGCAGCGTCGTCCTCGATGGCGGCGTTCAGTTCCGCGCCGACGAGAATCGCGAGGCCGGACGCGTACAGCCAGAGCAGCACCACGATGACGCCGCCGATGGCTCCGTACGTCCCCTGGTAGTCCCCGACACGGTCCACGTACCACCCCAACCCGAGAGAGGCGAGCATCCACAGGAGCGTTGCCGCGACCGAACCCGGCGAGAGCCACGTCCGTCGCGTCCGCACGTCAGGCGCGTAGCGGTACACACACCCGAGCGCCGTCACCATCAACCCGAAGACGACCGGCCACTCCGCGATGGCCCAGAACCAGGCGAATCGTCCTGGCACGCGCAGGCTGTTCTCGAGCTGGTGCGCCAGCGTCGACCCCGCCAGCATGAGCCCGATCGCGGCCAGCGTGAACGCGGTCAGGACGACCGTGAGGACGACGGCGAGCAGGCGGACCCGCCACCACGAGCGTCTCTCCCTGACGTGGTACGCCTGGTTGAGCGTCTCGATGATGGCGGCCATCGCCGACGAGCTGCTCCACAGCGCGCCCAGCAGACTGATCACCAGCAGACCGCGGGGTGGTCCGAGCCCGATCTGGACGAGCTGGTTCCGGACGAGGACGAGCACCTCGGTGGGCGCCACGCGAGCCAGGCCTTCCAGCACCCCATCGATCAGGTGCTGCACCGGGAAGGAGCTGGCAAGGGCCACGACGAACAGCAGGGCGGGGAACAGGGCCAGAAACCAGAAGAAGGCCAGTTGGGCGGCCCAGCCGAGACAGTCGTCCACATAGATGGCACGGCCCGTGCGCGCGAGGATCGCGCCCCATCGTTTGAGAACCTCCGGCGGCCGCATCGTTTCCAACCGCCTGATTGTGCCGCCGACGCCGCCCCATCGCCTGTTCATTTCGGAACAGCCGGACGCCGGGCCGGCGTTGTAGCCTCTACCTTCAGGGATTTCAACGCATGTACCGGTTCACCCTGATCGTCGTCGCGGTGGCCGCCAGCGCCCTGTTGCTCTACGGTCTGGGGCGCGTCGTCCTCGTGGTGGTCATGGCGCTGTTCTTCGCGTACCTCATTGCGCCGCTGGTAGCCTCTGCCGAGCGCCCGCTGCGTGCCGTGGGAACGCCGCGGCGCGTGTCACGCGGCGTGGCCATCGGCCTCGTCTACCTCGGCATCTCCGGAGTGACGTGGGCGGGCGCCGCGATGCTGCTGCCGACCGTGTCACACCAGGTCAGCGAGGCCGTGTCGCAGGCGCCGGGCTACGCGCAGTCGCTGCGCACGTGGCAGGCGCGCTGGACACGGTCCTACGAGCGGTTGATGCTCCCGGCGGAACTTCGGCGGCGCATCGACACGTCGCTGCTCGACGCCGGCGATCGCGTCGTCACCCGTGTGCGCGAATCGGTGGTCGCCGGCATCGGCATCCTCTCGTACCTGCCCTGGATCGTGCTGATTCCCGTGCTGGCGTTCTTCATGCTCAAGGATGCCGAGAACCTGCGGCTGGCCGCACTCAACGCGCTGCCGCAGCGCTTTCGCGGGCGGGGGTACCGGCTGTTCGAGGAGCTGAACACCACGCTGGCCGCGTACATCCGTGCGCAGCTCCTGGCGTGCGTCATGGTCGGCGCAGCATGCGGATTGGGATTCGCGGCGCTCGGCCTGCCCTATGCGGTCCTGCTCGGCGTTCTCGCGGGCGTGCTGGAATTCATTCCGCTCGTCGGCCCGCTCGCGATGGCGGTCTTCGCCGGCACCATCGCGTCGCTCCACGCCCCGATGCTGGCGGTGTGGGTCACCGGATTCCTCGCGGTCATCCGAGTGGTTGAAGACTACGTGGTCTATCCGCGCCTCGTCGGTCGCGGCCTCCGCCTGCACCCGCTGGCGGTCATCCTCGCCGTGCTCGCCGGCCTCGAACTGGGAGGGGTCGCGGGCATCTTCCTGGCGATTCCGGTCGTCGCGGCCCTGTCGGTGGCCTGGCGGCATGGGCTCGGGTGGCTGGACGAACCGCCCGAGCCTCTGCGGGTGTGAGAGCGGCCGTGGCGCCGGCGCCACGGCCGTCTCGAACACCCCTCACCGCGTGTCCGGGCCGGCCGACTCGTTGCGTGGAGAGTTCTTCTGCAGCACGCCGACGAAGTGCTGGCCCGACGCGGGCACGGTCAGAGCCGTTCCCGTCACGATGCGCCGCGCCGTGTGCTTGGTCCCGTACACCTCTCGATTGGCGTCGTTGTCCGGGCGGAGCGAGGCACCCGAGAGCGACACGCCGGCAAAGAGGCCGCGCGACCTGGAGTAGCTGAGAATCTCGGAACGCATCGACGCGTCGGTCGACGCTTCGACGGAGCGTCCCTTCGGGCCGGCCGAGACCGAGGCGTTTCCGCCCAGCTTCACCTTGCTGCCGAGCAGCGCGTTCACGCCGCGCGGGTTCATCACCAGGAGCACGAGGTCGGTGGACTCGGCTCCCGCTTGGAACCCGATGCTCCCGCCCTGGAGCGTGTACATGGCCGGGGAGCCCCACGCCCCGTCGAACTGCTTGCCCGTCCGGCACACCATCGCGCCGCGGCCGAAATTGCCGCCTACGCCCAGAGCCACCGTCATCATCGACGGAATGACGATCACGCACTCGGCTTTGTCGAGCAGGTCCCTGGGGATGTTGTCCTCGACGCCGAGGATCTCCTCCATCACGACGCCGCACGTCTCCAGGCGGCCCTGCTCCTTGTTCTGTGCCCCGAGGCCGGCCACGCTCAACGCGGCCATGCATACGACGACGAATCTGAACATCTGCAAACCCTCCGGGCCCTCCTGCCACGGCGCCGCGCCCGTGAGGCGCGACATCGATTGGATGGGCCCAACGCCATCCTAGGCGTGGCGGGGCCGCGGTGTCTGTGCGGTTGTGAACATCGACTTCCCAGGGTGTCTCATTCTGAACATCGCGAACGACGGCCGCGTGGGAGCATGACGGCATGAGAGCCAAGAGCGGCATCGGCGCGAGCGCCTTCGACGCGCAGGCCTTTCTCGACTCGGCCGGCGCCGCGAGAGAGGTCGCGGCGTATCACCGATCAGAGGTGATCTTCTCGCAGGGCGAGGAGGGCGACAGCGTGTTCTACATCCAGGCCGGAGGCGTGAAGCTGTCGGTTGTCTCGCCCGCCGGCCGGGAAGCCGTCGTGGCCATGCTCGGCCCGGGCGACTTCTTTGGCGAGGGGGGGCTGGCGGGGCAGGCCGTCCGCACGGCGAGCGCGACGGCCCTGACGCCGGCCACGGCGCTTGTCATCGGCAAGGCCGAGATGGTCAGGGTGCTCCACGCCGAGCACGCGCTGTCGGACCGCTTCATTACGTTCATGCTGAGCCGGAACATCCGTATCGAGGAAGACCTGCTCGACCAGCTCTTCAACTCGGTCGAGAAGCGGCTCGCCCGCGCCGTGCTTCGCCTCGCCCGCTTCGGCGCGCATGACGGGCCCGACCGGCTCGTGCCGGCGGCGTCGCTCACGACCCTCGCCGACACGGTCGGGACCAGTCCGTCGCGTGTGACGCAGCTTCTGGAGAAGTTCACCCGCCTGGGATTCATCGAAGCGGACCCCGCCGGCATCGCGATCAACGCATCTCTGCTGAGCGTCGTGCTGCACGACTAAGGGCCGGGGACCGGTCACCTCGCCTCAGATCTTGGGCTCGTCGACGATCTTAGCCACCTTGCCGGCGGCCACTTCCAGTTGCGCGGTGACGATGTGCTTGTAGCCCGGCGGGACGCGCGGCGTGCAGCCTTTCATCAACTGGGCGGCGCGAAGCGCGGACACCACAACGAACTCGAAGGCATTCGTTCCATAGGGCCGGACAACCACGTAAACCTCCTCGCGGGAGATGACAGGGCGCGAATGGCTTTGATGAGGCTGGGCGCCCCGGGCGGTTCCGGCGCGTAACGGCAGAGCTTCAGGAAAGCAGGACACTCCCAGTATACAGGCTTTCGCCGCCGTCTGTTCACATTGGAACAGCGGCGGATGACCCTTCCTCCCAGAATGGAGCGTGCGCAACGCGACCCTTCGCCGAGCGGACCTCTCGTCGAGCTTCGCCGGCGAGGAACCGCCGCTGCGCGCGGAGCTCTTCAGCCGCGAGCAGATGGCGCAGCACGGCCAGGTGCTGGCCGCCTCGCACCGGCTGAGCGCGTCGCGCGGCCCCGACGCGCTCCTGACGAGGCTCGCGCAGAACGAGGCTTTGCTCTCCGCCGTGCGGGCACTGCTGATGGAGGCCGTGAACGACGACCGGCGCATCACGCCGGCCGGCGAGTGGCTGCTCGACAACTTCTACCTGATCGAGGAACAGATCCGCACGGCGAGGCGGCACCTGCCGGTGGGCTACAGCCGCGAGCTGCCGCGCCTGGCTACCGGCCCGTCTGCCGGCCTGCCGAGGGTCTACGACCTCGCGCTCGAGACCATCTCGCACGGGGACGGCCGTCTGGACACGGACGGCCTCGGCGGGTTCGTGTCGGCCTATCAGTCGGTGACGCCGCTCACCATCGGCGAGCTGTGGGCCATCCCGATCATGGTGCGGCTGGCCCTCATCGAGAACCTCCGCCGCGTGGCGGCCCGGATCGGGGCCGATCGCGTGGACCGCAACCGCGCCGACTACTGGGCGGACCAGATGACGGCGGTCGCGGCGAAGGATCCGAAGAGCCTCATCCTGTCGATCGCCGACATGGCGCGGTCGGATCAGCCGATGGCCGGGTCGTTCGTCGCCGAGTTCGCCCGCCGCCTGCAGGGCAAGAGCGCGGCGCTGGCGCTGCCGCTCACATGGATCGAACAGCGGCTGTCGGAGGACGGCCTGACGATCGAGCAGCTGGTGCAGCTGGAGAACCAGCACCAGGCCGCCGACCAGGTGTCGATCAGCAACAGCATCAGCAGCCTGCGATTTCTCGGGGCGGGCGACTGGCGCACGTTCGTCGAGACGAAGAGCGGCGCGGAACGGGCCCTGCGCGAGGACCCGGCTGGTGTGTACGCCCTGATGGACTTCGCCACGCGGGACCATTACCGCCACGTCGTGGAAACGACGGCCAGGCTGAGCCGGCGGACGGAAACCGAGGTGGCCCGGCTCGCGATCGACCTCGCCCGGCAGGCGTCAATCACCGCCGACCCGGACGCCGCGGCGCGCCACGTCGGGTACTATCTCACCGGCGCGGGGCGCGCACAGCTGGAGCGGGCGGCGGGTGCGCGCCATTCCATCGGTGAGTCTGTACGGCGCTGGTGGTTCCGCCACCCGCTGACGCTGTACGGCGGGAGCGTGACCGCTCTCACGCTGGCGCCCGTGGCGGCGCTCGTCATGAGAGCGCGCAGCGAAGGGGTGGAAGGGTGGATGCTGGGCCTGGTCGGGCTCCTCCTGCTGGTGTGCGCCAGTCAGGTGGCCATCGCCGTCGTGAACGCCGTCGTGCCCCTGCTGGCGACACCCCGCGCCCTGCCGAAGATGGACCTGTCGAAGGGCATCCCCGGCGCCTCGCGGACCCTGGTCGTCGTCCCTTCGATGATCACGAGCACGGAGAACGTGGAGCGCCTGGTGGAGGCGCTCGAGGTGCGCTACCTCGGCAACCGCGACGACCACGTGTCCTTCGCCCTGCTGACGGACCTGGCCGATGCGTCCCAGGAAACGCTTCCGGAGGACGAGCCCCTGGAGCGCCTCGCCGGGCAGCGGATCGCCGAACTCAACGACAAGTACGGCCGCTCGTTCTTCCTCTTCCACCGCCCCCGGCGCTGGAATCCCGGGGAACAGGTCTGGATGGGATACGAGCGCAAGCGGGGGAAGCTGGCGGACCTGAATGCGCTGCTCCGCGGCCGCGCCGCAGGCCGGTTCTCCCTCGTCGTCGGCGACACCACCATCCTGCCGCAGGTGAAGTACGTCATCACCCTCGATGCGGACACGCAGCTGCCGCGCGATGCCGCCCGGCTCATGGTCGGCGCGATGATGCACCCCCTCAACCGCGCACGGTACGACGAGCGCAGGCAGCGCGTGACCGAGGGCTACGGCATCCTCCAGCCGCGCGTGGCCGTCAGTCTCCCTGGAGCGAACCGGTCGCGATACGCCCGGCTGTGGGCCAGCGATCCCGGCGTCGACCCGTATACCCGCGTCGTGTCCGACGTCTACCAGGACCTGTTCGACGAAGGCTCGTTCATCGGCAAGGGCATTTACGATGTGGATGCCTTCACCCTGGCGGTGGGCGACCGTTTTCCGGAGAACCGGATCCTCAGCCACGACCTGCTTGAAGGCTGTTACGCCCGCGCCGGCCTCCTGACCGACGTGCAGGTGTACGAGGAGTACCCCTCGCGCTACGACGAGGACGTGCGGCGGCGGTACCGCTGGATTCGCGGCGACTGGCAGTTGTGGCGCTGGCTGCTTCCGGGCGCTCCCGGGCGCGACGGCCGACGCAGCAGGAACCCGCTCCCCGCCTTGTGCCGGTGGAAGCTCGTTGACAACCTCCGCCGCAGCCTCGCGCCCGCGGCATTGACCGGCATGCTTCTCGTCGTGTGGGCGCGGCTCTCGCCCGCGTGGGCCTGGACGCTGATCGGTCTCGGCAGCCTGTTGCTCCCGGCGATCATCGCATCGCTCCCGGGCCTCGTGCGGAAGCCGGACGACGTCGCGCTCGGCCGGCATCTCGAGGCCAGCGCACGTTCGATCGGGATCCAGTTCGCCCAGGCGATGCTGACGCTGGCGTGCCTCCCGTACGAAGCGTACTTCAGCCTCGATGCCGCCCTCCGCACCCTCGGAAGGACCGCCTTCACGCGCCGGTGCCTGCTCGAGTGGACACCGTCCGCCGACTGGTCGCTCCGTGCCGGCCACGGCCTCGCCGGCGCGTGGGCGAGGATGTGGGTCGCCCCTGCGCTCGCAGCGTTCGTGTTCGCGTACCTGTCACTCCAGCGGCCTGCCGGCCTCGCGGCCGCTGCACCCGTGCTGCTCCTCTGGTTCGCCGCCCCGGTCATCACGTGGCACATCAGCCGGCCGCTTGCGAAGCGGGATGCGCGGCTCACGGCCGACCAGTTACGCTTCCTCCGCGGCGTCGCCCGCAGGACGTGGGGGTTCTTCGATGCCTGCGTGGGCCCCGGCGACCATTGGCTGCCGCCGGACAACTTCCAGGAGTCGCCCGCGTCAGGGCTGGCGCACCGCACGTCGCCGACCAACATGGGGCTGGCGCTGCTCGCCAATCTCTCGGCCTGCGACTTCGGCTACATCTCGGCGGGCCGGCTCGTCAGCCGAACCCTGAACGCCTTCGAGGCGATGGCGTCGATGGACCGCCACCGCGGCCACTTCTACAACTGGTACGACACGCAGTCGCTCGCACCGCTCGAGCCGCGGTACATCTCCTCCGTGGACAGCGGCAACCTGGCCGGCCATCTGCTGACGCTGAGGCCAGGGCTGCTCGCGCTGCCCGACGCCCCGATACTGCCCCCCCACACGTTCCACGGGCTGCGCAACACGCTGGAGCTCATGGCTGATGCCGATCTGGCCGCGCGGCCGGCGGCGATGACCCGCCTGCAGAAGGCGCTCGACGAGGCGTGCGACGCTCCGCCCGCGACGGTGGTCGCCGGCCGACTGATCCTCGAACGCCTCGGCGCGGAAAGCCGCACGCTGGGCGCGGCGCTCGCGACGGCGCCGGACGGGCACGACGCACAACGGTGGGCGGCGGCCCTCGCGGACCAGTGCGCGGACATCTGCGACGACCTCGCCAGCCTGGCTCCCTGGACATCGGTCGGGGCCTCGGCCGCCCCGCACGTGCACCTCCCCGGGTTCACAGCGATCCCGACCCTCACCGAACTGGCGGCGCTCGACGGCGAGTGGGGCGCACCCGCACGGGCGCGGATCGCGTCGATCAACCGCCTCGCGGCACAGACCGTCGATTTCGCGGAGATGGAGTGGGAGTTCCTGTTCGACCGCACGCGCCATCTCCTGTCGGTCGGCTACAACGTAGGCGAGCGGCGTCGCGATTCCAGCTTCTACGACCTGCTGGCCTCCGAGGCGCGTCTCGCGACCTTTGTCACGATCGCGCAGGGACACCTCCCGCAGGAGAGCTGGTTCTCGCTCGGGCGCCTGCTCACCACCGCCGCGGGCGAACCGGTGCTGCTGTCGTGGAGCGGCTCCATGTTCGAGTACCTGATGCCGCTCGTCGTCATGCCGGGCTACGACGGCACCCTGCTCGACCAGACGTGCAAAGCGGCGGTGAAGCGCCAGATTGAGTACGGCAGGAACCGGGGCGTGCCCTGGGGCATCTCGGAATGCGGGTACAACCTGCTCGACTCGCGCCTCGCCTACCAGTACCGCGCCTTCGGCGTACCAGGCCTCGGCCTGAAGCGCGGCCTCGCCGACGACCTCGTCGTGGCGCCGTACGCGTCGGCCCTCGCGCTGATGGTTTCGCCGGACGACGCGTGCGCGAACCTGCAGCGCCTCGCGGCCGAGGGGTTCGGAGGAGAGCTCGGCTTCTACGAGGCGATCGACTACACGCCGGCGCGCCTGCCGCGGGGCCACGCGCACGCCATCGTCCGCTCCTACATGGCGCACCACCAGGGGATGATGTTCCTGTCGCTGGCGCATGTGCTCCTCGACGGCCGGATGCAGGCGCGGTTCGCCTCCGACCCGGCGTTCCAGGCGACGGCGCTGCTGCTTCAGGAGCGGATCCCGCGCGCGGACGCATCCTACGTGCCGCCGGCGCCCGCCTCGGACGCCCGCGTGACGCCGGAGGCCGCCGACATCGCGGTGCGCGCCTTCAGCGGGCCCGACACGCCGGCTCCCGAGGTCCAACTCCTCTCGAACGGCCGCTATCACGTCGTCGTCACGAACGCGGGCGGCGGGTACAGCCGCTGGAAGGATCTGGCCGTCACCCGATGGCGCGAGGACTCGACGTCGGACAACTGGGGAACGTTCTGCTACCTCCGGGACGTAGCGACCGGCGCGTTCTGGTCGGCGGCGCACCAGCCCGTCCTGAGGCCGGCGGACCGTTTCGAGGTCGTGTTCTCCGAGGCCCGCGCCGAGTTCCGCAGCCGGACGCTCCAGATCGAGAGCTACACCGAGATCGCCGTGTCGCCGGAAGACGATGTCGAGCTGCGCAGGTTGCGCCTGAGCAACGGTGGCCGCACGCGCCGGACAATCGAAGCGACGAGCTATGCGGAGGTGGCGCTGGCCGCCCAGGCCGCGGACGCGCTGCACCCCGCGTTCAGCAACCTCTTCGTCCAGACCGAAATCGTCCCCGACCAGCGCGCCATCCTCTGCACGCGGCGCCCGCGCTCGCGCGGCGAGTCGTCACCCTGGATGTTCCATCTCCTGGCGCCGCACGGCGCGTCGGCCGGCGCCGGCCTGTCGTACGAAACCGATCGGCTGCGATTCCTCGGGCGCGGCAGGACGCCCGCCGACCCGCGCGCGATGCACGAGACGGGCCCCCTTTCGGGCACTGCCGGGTCGGTGCTGGACCCGATTGTCGCGATCCGCGGCCGGTTCGTCCTCGACCCGGACGAATCGGTCACCATCGACGTCGTCTCGGGCGTGGCCGAGACGCGCGCGGCGTGTCTGGCGCTCGTGGGCAAGTACCAGGACCGCCGGCTCGCCAACCGGGTGTTCGCCCTCGCTTCGACGCACGCGCAGGTCGTGCTGCGGCAGCTGAACGCCAGCGAGGCCGACGCCCAGCTCTACTGCCATCTGGCCGGGTCCATCATCTATGCCAACCCGTCGTTGCGCGCCGACCCGGCCGTCTTCGCCCGCAACCGCCGTGGGCAGTCGGGGCTCTGGGGATCCTCGGTGTCGGGCGATCTGCCGATCGTGCTGCTGCAGATTGGCGACGCGGCCAACATCGAGCTGGTACGACAGCTCGTACAGGCCCACGCCTTTTGGCGTCTCAAGGGACTGGCCGTGGACCTCGTGATCTGGAACGAGGACCGCGCCGGCTACCGGCAGGTCCTCCAGGACCAGATCATCGGCCTCATCGCTGCCGGCGTCGAGACCCATGCGCTCGACCGCCCCGGCGGCATCTTCGTCCGTCCCGCCGAACAAATCTCGATCGAGGACCGGACGCTGTTCCTGTCGGTCGCGAGGGCGATCGTCGACGATGGCCGCGGCTCGCTGGCAGACCAGATCGGCGGCCGACGGGCCAACCTGCTCCCGGCCGCCTTTGCGCCCACCATCGCCCGCCGCGCCCAGGTTCCCGCACCGCCGCCGGCGCCCCGCGGCGACCTTGAGTTCTTCAACGGCCTGGGCGGCTTCACTCCCGACGGCCGCGAGTACATCGTCACCACCGCGCCGGGTTCGGTGACGCCGGCGCCGTGGGTGAACGTCCTGGCGAACCGCGGGTTCGGCAGCGTCGTCTCGGAGAGCGGCTCGGCATACAGCTGGGCCGAGAACGCCCACGAGTTCCGTCTCACGCCCTGGTCGAACGACGCGGTGACCGATTCTTGCGGGGAAGCGTTCTACGTCCGAGACGAGGAGAGCGGCCGCTTCTGGTCGCCGACGGCACTGCCGGCCGGCGGCGGCAGCCCGTACGCCAGCCGTCACGGATTCGGCTACAGCGTGTTCGAGCACACCGAGGACGGCATCACCTCGGAGTTGTGGGTGTACGTGGACATGGCCGCACCCGTGAAATGGTCCGTCCTGAAGATTCGCAATGCCTCGGGCCGGCCACGGCGCCTCTCGGCCACCGGCTACGTGGACTGGGTGCTCGGGGATCTGCGCGGGAAGGCCGCCCCGTACGTGGTGACCTCGATTGACCCTGACACCGGCGCCGTCTTCGCCGTGAACACCTACAACGCCGAGTTCGCCGCGCGCACGGCGTTCTTCCACGTCGACGATGCGAGCCGCATCGTGACCGGCGACCGCACGGAGTTCATCGGCCGCAACGGCACGCTCGGGCGGCCCGCCGCGATGCTGCGGTCGGGGTTCTCCGGCCGCGTCGGCGGCGCGCTGGACCCGTGCGCAGCCGTCCAGGTCGCCTTTGCGCTGGAAGACGGGCAGGAGCGTGAGATTGTCTTCAGGCTCGGCGCGGGGCGCGATCGCGACGACGCGGCAGAACTGCTCGGCCGGGCCCGGGGTGCGGCCGCCGCGCGCGCAGCGCTCGAGGCGGTGTGGCAGTACTGGAGCCACACGCTTGGCGCGGTCAACGTGGCGACGCCCGACGCGGCGCTCAACACGCTGGCGAACGGCTGGCTGCTCTACCAGACGATGGCCTGCCGGCTGTGGGGGCGAAGCGGTTTCTACCAGTCGGGGGGCGCGTTCGGGTTCCGCGACCAACTGCAGGACGTGATGGCGCTGGTGCATGCGGAGGCGCCGCTCATGCGCCAGCACCTGCTGCTGTGCGCGTCGCGGCAGTTTCTGGAGGGCGACGTCCAGCACTGGTGGCACCCGCCGTCGGGCCGCGGGGTGCGCACGCACTGTTCGGACGACTACCTGTGGCTGCCGATGGCGGCCTGCCGCTACGTGAGCGCGACGGGCGACTCCGGCGTGCTCGACGAGATGGTGCCCTTCCTCGCCGGCCGCCCGGTGAATGCCGATGAGGATTCCTACTACGACCTGCCGGCGGCGTCCGAGGAACGCGCCAGCCTGTACGACCATTGCGTCCGCGCAATCCTCAAGGGCCTGCGGTTCGGCGCCCACGGCCTGCCCCTCATCGGCTCGGGGGACTGGAACGACGGCATGAACCTGGTGGGCGCGGAAGGGCGCGGCGAGAGCGTCTGGCTGGGGTTCTTCCTCCACGCCGTGCTGACGCCGTTCGCCGAACTGGCCCGGGCGCACGGCGAGGCGGTCTTCGCGGACCGCTGTCTGTCGGAGGCGGCCGCGCTGCGGGTGCGCCTCGAGGAATCGGGGTGGGATGGGTCGTGGTACCGGCGCGCGTATTTCGATGACGGCTCGCCGCTGGGGTCATCGAGCAACGCCGAATGCCAGATCGACTCGATTGCGCAGAGCTGGTCTGTCCTCTCCGGGGCCGCGGACCCGGACCGCGCGCGCGCCGCGATGAACGCCCTGGACGCGCGGCTGGTCCGCCGCGAAGACAAGCTCGTCCGCCTGCTCGACCCGCCGTTCGACACCTCCGCGCTCGACCCGGGGTACATCAAGGGCTATGTCCCTGGCGTCCGGGAGAACGGCGGGCAGTACACGCACGCCGCCATCTGGGCGACGATGGCGTTTGCCCAACTGGGGGACGCCGGGCGCGCCTGGGAACTGTGGGGGTTGATCAATCCGCTTGCCCACGGCGCGTCACCCGAGGCGGTCGAGACCTACAAGGTCGAGCCCTACGTGGTGGCGGCGGACGTCTACGCCGTGGCGCCGCATATCGGACGCGGCGGGTGGAGCTGGTACACAGGTTCCGCCGCCTGGATGTACAGGCTCGTCATCGAGTCGCTGCTCGGCGTGCGGCTCCATGGCGATCGGCTGCGAATCGAGCCGTGCCTGCCCGCCGACTGGCCCGGCTTCACCGTGCACTACCGCTTCCGCGAGACCGTCTACCACGTCAGTGTGCACCAGACGGCGCACACAACTGGCGCCCAGCGGCTCCTCCTGGACGGCGTGGAACAGAGCGGCAAGGCCGTTCCGCTCGTCGATGACCACCAGGAGCATCAGGTGGAGGTGTGGGTGCGCGCCGTCGCGACCCAGTCCCGCGGTTGACGCATCACCGGGATCGGCCTATAGTCGAGTCGCCCCTTCTTCCATCCGGCTACCCGGCGCCGAGGAACGTTCGCAATGGCGCGCCGATACTGCCGCCGTCCCGCGAGGAGCCGCTCCCCGCCCCGAGATCTGCCTGCCGCCACGGCGGACGCGAATCACCCCCCATGAGCTCCGGTCCATGGGCCGAACGCCGGCTCTTCAATGCGGCGTGACGCGTCCCCGGCTCGGCGTCTCCGGTTTCGGCCGTTGCCGTTCTCTGTGGTCATTCGTCCAAGGAAAGAAGGCGGCCGTCATGGCTCACAGGAAGACCGTTCTGTCTCTCGCGTTGGCTTCACTCGTCCTGCTACCGGCTTCCGCGTACGTCCCGCCGGAGGCCATCACCAGAATCGACTGTCCGGGCGCCGCCAGCACGTATGTCCGCGGCATCAACAGCGCCGGCCGCGTCGTGGGCGCCCACTTCGACACCCTCGGCTGGCCCTCCTCCGTCATCCACGGGTTCATCTGGGAAGGCGGCGGCTGCGAGCCCATTCCAGGGCTTCCCGACGGCTGGATACCGCTGGCCCTGAACGACGCCGGGCACGTGGTCGGTGTCCGCCCGCTCAGCTCAGGCCAGTTACGCGGGTTCCTGTACCAGCGCGGCCAGGTCACCAACCTCGTGTGTCCCCCGACGGTGCCGCGGCCGTGCGCTGCCTGGCCCGGAGGGGTCAACAACCGGGGGCAAATCGTCGGATGGTACGAGATCAACCCGTGGCCGGACCGCCCCTTCGTGTGGGAGGATGGCTCGTTCGCCGCGCCGGCCGAGCTGCCATGGGACCACATCACCGTGAGGGCGCACGGCATCGACGCGCGGGGCGATGTCGTGGGCGAGTTTTACCCCGACGGGCCGCCGCCGCACATCACCTACGCATATTACTGGCCGAACGGTGGCGCGCCTGTGTGGTTCGGGTTTCCGATCGAGGGAAACGTCCCGCCCGTCGCGAAGACCACGGTGCCGACCGCGGTTAACCAGCGTGGCGACACTGTGGGCTACTTCTACGACTCGATGTACGACGAAGATCCGGCCGTCGCCGGCGTGATCGCCGGGCCGTGCAGAGGGTTCTTCCGCGACCGCGACGGGGCGATGATCGAGCTGAAGGTGCCGGACGCCACGTACACGTGCCCGGGGGGCATCAACGCGGCGGGCGAGGTCAGCGGCGTCTATACGACCGACGCGGTGACGACGCCCCTGTCGGAGATCAGGTGGCGCGGGTTCGTCGCGAAGGTGGGGGCTCTGGTCGAGCGATGAACCGAGCCCTGCTTCCCAGCCGGCGAGGACGAGGGCGGGACCGGCGGTTCGTCGGCGCCGCCGCGCCTACCGGCTTACGATCAGCGCCGGCCTGAGGCTCAATTGGCCCTGCCGCGACCTGTCGATCGAAAGACCCAGGATCCGCGCGACTTCCTGCGGAGCGTGGAAGCCCATGGAGTTCTCGGCCTCGCAGTAGTCCAGCAGGAACTGGGCATGGCGCTGGAACTTCCGTGCGGCGGCCAGCTGCTCGTCGGTCGCCCCCGCCGCTTTCGAGGCCTTGAGGTCGCCGATGAGCGCCACCAGCGCGTCCATCGCGACGTTGCGCAGCTGCATCGTGCGGTCCTGGATCTGCTCGGCCCGCGCCTTCAGCTCCTGCTCGGACCATTTGTGGCACGTCTGGCACGCGCGGTTGATGTTGAGCAGCGGGCTCCGGACGTGGTGGTCGCTGATCTTGAACGCCCCTTCGCGCCGGTAGGGCATGTGGCAGTCGGCGCAGGCCACGCCCGAGCGGGCGTGGATGCCCTGGTTCCAGTTCTCGAACTCCGGGTGCTGGGCTTTGAGCACACCCGCCCCGGTCTCGGCGTGCGTCCAGTCGCTGTGGCCGACCTCGTCGTAGTACTCGAGCATCTTGTCGACGTTGAGTCCCTTCGCCCAGGGGAACACGAGCCGCTTCTCGGGGCCCTTGAAGTAGTACTCGACGTGGCACTGCCCGCACACGAACGACCGCATCTCCTGCCGGGTCGCCATGGCGTTGACGTCGTAATCCGCGACGCCCTGTGACGCCTTGTACGCGCGCATGCCTTCGACGAAGGCCTGGCGCGTCACCCGGAGCTGCATCGTGGCGGGATCGTGGCAATCGATGCAGGCGACGGGATATTTCACGTGCGTGCGGGCCTCGGTGTAGGGCATGGCGTTCATCGCCTCGAATCCCTTCACGCGATCGCCGCCGCCGAGCGTCTTCATCGGAACGTACACCGAGGCATGGCATTGCATGCAGGTGCCGGGCTGCTTCGTTGCCTGCTGGCGTTCGGTGAACGTCTGGTCGTCCAGCATGAAGGCGTGGCCCCGCTCCTCGCGGAAGTCGACGGAGAACGCGTATCCGGCCCACATGAGCTTGAGCCGCGGATCATCTTCCAGCCTCGACTGCGCCACGACGCTCCGTGGGTCGGCCTGTGTCGGCGTGCGCGGCATGGCTTCGCTGCCGCCGTATTTGGTCCGCTCCTGGTCGGTGGTGCGCCGGTAGCCGTCGTGCTGCAGCGGGAAGTTCTTGCCCCAGATCTCGGGGTCGTCCGTGTCGTCGGTGAGGTCGACGACGCGGAAGAACGGGTTCTTCGCCTCCTGCTTGCGTTCGGCGACATTCAGCAGCAGCGCCGTCAGGGCGCCGACGACGACCGTGGTGACCGCAGCCGTGATGAGGATGAGCCGTTTCATGATGGCCTTGTTCCTTGCCCCGAATCTCGAGTCCCGAGCCCCGAGCCCCGAGTTCCTAGTGCTGATGCCCCACGTCCCTGTGGCACCGCACGCAGCTGATGCTCTCGGGGGGCTGTCCGGCCTGCATGGTCTCGACCATGTCGGCGTGGCATTTCAGACACGCGCCTTCGGTCACGCGGTTGTTGCGCCCGGTGATCTGCAGAGGATCGGGATATCCCCCCAGCGTGAACGCGTACGAGTGCCAGAACCCGTTGAGTGCCTTGGTCAGGTACTTCGGCCCGAGTCCGTGGGGCGTGTGGCAATCGTTGCAGACAGCCACCGCCCGGTGGCTGGACTTCTGCCAGGCGTCGTACTGATCGTTCATGATGTGGCAGTTGGCGCAAGCTGCCGGGTCGTTCGTGAGATAGGAGGCGCCGCGTGCGTAGACGAACGTGAAGCCCCCGATGCCGCCGGCGAGCCCGAGCGCCACGCCAATCGCGATCCCGATCATCCGCCCGCGCTTCATGGCGCCTCGGTCCGCGTGTACCGCTCCACGTTCTGCGCGAACACTTCCAGGCGGGCAATCACGTTGGGCGGGTAGGGCTGGCCGTCGTTCTCGAGAGCGAGCACGGGGTAGCCGCGCGCCCTCGCCCACGGGGTGTAGACGCCCTCGATGACGCGGCCGGGGAGGCAGCCGAACGGCGCGATGATGGCGACGCCCGAGTAGCCATCCTGCATGGCCGCGCCGGCGACGGCGGGGGAGACGGTCGCCTCGCTCTGCATCGCGGCGGGGATGAAGGTCCGCGTGCCGAATGCCAGCGCGGCGTCCAGGTCGTCGTGCGCCTCGGGAATGAGACCCGTCGGCGCCAGCGCCCGACGGATGTCGCGCTCTACGCGGCGCTTCCACCAGCCTTCGATCCCCAGCCCGAGCCGCTCGGTCAGTGTGCCGCGTCGCAGCATCTCGAGCCAGCCTCCCTGCTGCCGGACCGCATCCATCTCACGCGCACGCGCCCAGTCCGTGTAGTAGATCCATTCGCTGATGCCGGAGAGCTTCGGGAAGATGTCGTGCGCGAGCAGGTGTTCCGACAACTCGAACACCGAGAACGTGTCGCGCCGCACGTAAATCTCCCCCACGACCAGCACCTTCTTCACCGCGGTCAACGATCGGCGCCTCGGAAGCGCTCTCAGTTCTTCCCCCGCCCCCTTCAACGCCGCCGCAAGCGCGGTCGAGTCTCTCTCGAGCGCGGCCAGGATGCCCTGCCAGACGCGCTCGAAGACCGCCAGGCTTGCGTCGACGTCGCGTGCGCAGAGGCGAATCCCGGCCCGGATGTCGGTGAAGTAGTCGGACAGCAGGATGGCACGCCACACGTCGCGGACGAAACCGGGCCCCAACTCCCCGTACGACGAGTCGTCGCCCGAGACGAAGAGGGCTACGTTGTCGAGGCCCAGCTCGTCGAAGAGGCGTTCGTAGAACACGTGATACTGGCCGGTCCGGCACGGGCCGAGCGTCGACGGGATGGCGACGACCAGCGCTTCGTCCGGTTGACGAGGCGTGCGGCTTCCGATGAACTCCAGCACGCTCCCGAGCACGAGCAGCGCCGGGATGCACTCCTTGCCCGACGCCACGTTGCGCGCGAGTTGCGTGGAGCGGGCCGTCGGTACGGGCAAGTACTCGGCATGCGCGCCCTGCTTGCGCGTCGCTGCCGCGAACGCCGGGCTGGCCAAGTCGCCGAACGACGGCCACACGAACGTCACCCGCGGATCCCGGAGGCTGAACCGCTCTTCGCTTCGCGTGTCGACGACCGCCGGCGGTGTGACCGCATTGTCCACGCGGTAGCGCCGGGCAGGGCGTGGCGCGGGGACCGGGGGCGCGTCCCTGCGGAAGCTCTCGACGATGTCGAGGAAGGCCTCGATGCGGGTGTCGAGGCCAGCGTCAGCCGTGTGCGAGTCGATCTCCAGGACGAGGTAGGGTTTGCGGCCCATCATCCAGCGCAGGTAGTGCAGCATGAACGAGTCGGGTGCGCAGGAGAAATTCGAGATCCAGGCGGCGTAGAGGTTCGGGACCGATCTCACCCGATCGAGGCCCTTCATGTCCTGCTGGCCGTAATACCAGTACATGTTGGGAAAGATCGGCGCGTCCTCGGCGTAGATCAGATCGAAGGGCACCACCGACACGCCGCGCGACGTGAACTTCCGCGGGATCCCCATGTTGGCGTCGCGCGTGAACGCGTTGTACGGCCGGCCGAACAGCCCGACGAACAAGTGGCCGGGGCGGTCCCGAATCTCCTCCATCACCTCGCGCCCGTGCCGTTTGCAGCGCGCCAGGAACGCGAGGTAGGCCTCGACCGCGCGGTCGAATGCGCGCCCGCCTTCGGCGGCGTCGAATCCCAACTGCGCCGCCACGCGCGCGAACTCGGGCCGGCAGTCAGCCCAGCCCCGCTTGAACGACACGACGGGCCGCAGGACGTTGGCGTCGACGCCGAAGGCCTGGCGCGCGAGATACGGAAGGCCCTGCGTCAGCGGGCAGGTGCACGCGTGCGCCGTGCCCGCTTCCATCGACGGCATGTCGCGGAAATGAGGCAGGAAGAGGTGGTCGACGCCCTTGTCGACGAGGTCCTGGATGGCGCCGTGGGCAATCTCGACCGGGAAGCAGTAGCTGCTCTCCTGCCTCGCGATGCCTTCGGGCAGCACGCGGTCCGAGAGCACCGTCCGGACCCCGAGGTCGTGGAAAAACCGCGCATAGAGCGGCCAGAGCGAGTGCACCGACAGGGCGAGGGGCACACCGACGGTGCGATCGGACCGCGGACGAAAGTCCTCCGGCCGGGGCGCGCTGCGGGCGAACAACTCCTCCGTCCTCCAGGCGACGTGATCGACCGTCTCTCCCTCCCCTGCGGGCCTGGGACGCCGCGCGCTCGTGAACTTCGAGCACCGCCCGCCGAACGGGTACCGTCGGCCGTCGACGGCGAGGTTGCGGATCTCGCAGGAGTTGTCGCACGCCTGGCACGTGAAGGCGCCGACGCAGAGCATGTCCTTGACCGCCAGCGCGCAAAGATCGAAGGCGCCCTTCGCGACGAGCCCCTCCCGATGTTTCTGCAACGCGAGGCGCGCCACGCCGAAGCACCCCATCAGCTCGGGGTCGGGCGGCACGGACACGGGCTTGCCCAGAAGCTGCGCGAACGCCAGCGGCACGGCCGGGTTCTTCGCCACCCCACCCTGGAGTGCGATGCGCGTGCCGACCTGGCGGTTGCCGACCACCCGGTTGAGATAATTGGCCACGATCGAGAAGACCAGGCCAGCGACGATGTCCGGCCGGCTCGCGCCGCCCTGGATGGCCTTGCGGATGTCGCTGTTGATGAAGGCCGAGCAGTGCTCGCCGAACTTCAGCGGCGCGGCCGCCTCGAGGGCGACCGGCCCGATCTCCTCCGCCCGCTCGATGCGCAGGTCGCCGGCGGCCGACTCCTCCAGGAAGGAACCCGTGCCGGCCGAGCATGCTTCGTTCATCGCGTACTCGATGGGGACGCCGTTGTTCAGCAGCACGTACTTGGCGTCCTGCCCGCCGATCTCGAAGAGCGTGTCGACGCCGGCGTCGAAGAACGTCGTGCCCGCCGCGTGCGCGACAATCTCGTTGTAGACGCCGGCGGTTTCCAGGAAGACGCCGAGCAGCTCGCGCGACGATCCGGTCGTGGCGACCAGGCTGACGCGCGGACGAACGCCGCCGAGCTGGTCCTGCACCTCCGCCAGGCACCGCTTGAGCGCCGCGACAGGGTCGCCGTGCGTGCGCCCGTAGTGCGCGGCGGCGATCTCCATGGTCCCGGCGTCGACCAGCGCCACCTT
The DNA here is from genome assembly GCA_046496425.1 of Vicinamibacterales bacterium. GTDB lineage: Bacteria > Acidobacteriota > Vicinamibacteria > Vicinamibacterales > JAKQTR01 > JAKQTR01. The sequence continues at coordinate 34,207 of JAWOGY010000040.1, read as the reverse complement.
GGTCGTCGTCGAACCGCCGTCGACGCCCAGCACGTACTCGGCGTCCGGCCGCAGCGCACCCCGGCGCGAGGGGTGGTAAGTGACGCGGGACTCGGCCGACCGGAGCGGCGCGAACGGCGTGAGGACGGCGGGCTGGAACGGGCGGACCATCTGGCGGCGCGTCGGCAGCGGCCGGCCAAGGGCACCGGAAAGGTGCGCCGCGCCGAACGCCTCGAAGAACGTCGCCTCCTCCGGTACCACAAACTGCGTCTGCGGCCACGCTGCTTCCAGGAACCGGAGGAAGTGCCTGTTCCTGGTGACGCCGCCGATGAGGATGACCGCGCCGTGTCTGACCTTCGCCCGAATCAGGAATTCACCGACCTTGTCGGCCATCACCTTCGAAAGCGAGAGCGCCACGTCGCCCCTGGTCGCCTCGCCTTTGTTCAAGCGGTGGGTGCAGTCGGACTTCATGAAGACCGAGCAGCGCGCCGCGAGCTTCAGCACCCGCGCGCCGGCCGTGGCTTCGTCGAGGTCCTCGAGCCTGAGGTCCATGCGCCCCAGTTGCTGGCGGAAGAACTCGCCCGTGCCGGACGCGCACTTGTTGCCCGCGACGGTCGTCTGTACGCGCCCTCGGGGGTCGACGAGATACACGAGAAGGTCTTCCCCGCCGAGCGACACGACGGCCCGGGGGCGGAGGGAGAGGGCGTCGAGCGCGGCCTCGATGGCGCTGGCGGCGATCACGCCGGGCGCCTCGAGACGGTGCCGGCCGGCCCCGCCGGTCACCACCGCTGGAGCAGCAGCCCGGGGATCGAGATGGAGTTCCGCGAAGGCCTTGCGGAGGGCCGACTCGATGTCGCCGTCGTGGGGGATGACGGCGGAGCGGGGCGCGCCGCCGGCCAGGCCGCACACCTTGACGCTGACGGAGCCGACGTCGATGCCGATGCCGGTGTACGGAGGGATGGCGGGTCGGCGCGCCTTGGAGGCCGGGCCTTGGCATTCCGGGCTGACAGGGCCACCCGGTCCGGCGAGGGGGAGACTGGACTGGTCCATCGCACCGGCGCAGCGGGCCGAAACCGGTCCGTCTGCGGGTCGTTCCGGGCTCATGATACAGCGGGACGGGGCCCGAAGGAGATCCGGCCTCGCCAGGCCTCCCGGAGCCCGGCTCCGGAGGATAATGCACGGGATCGGTGGCGTGTGGCAACGGGCCTGGCCGCCCCGGACGAGGGAGGCGCGTATGATCGTCAGACGATTCGCAAGCAGGCAAGCCATGGCCCAGGCGGCGTCCGCCCATGCCGCGGCGGCGATCAACCGTGCCATCCTCGACCATGACCGTGCCCGCATCACCGTCGCCACCGGGGCATCGCAGTTCGAGTTTCTCGAGGACCTCACGGCAAGCCAGGCCGTGGACTGGACGCGAGTGACGCTGTTCCACCTCGATGAGTACGTCGGCCTGCCGATCGATCACCCCGCCAGCTTCAGGAAGTACATCCTCGATCGCGTGATCCGGAAAACGCCGCTGCAGGACTACGTGCTGCTGGACGGCGAGGGGGACGTGCGCGACGTGTGCCGCCAGGCCGGCGCCGCGATCAACTCGGCGCCAATCGACGTGGCCTTTGTGGGGATCGGCGAGAACGGACACCTCGCCTTCAACGACCCGCCGGCCGACTTCGCCACCGACGAACCCTACATCGTCGTCAGACTGGATGACGCGTGCCGGCGCCAGCAGGTCGGCGAAGGCTGGTTCGAGTCGCTGTCCGAGGTGCCAGAATCGGCCGTGTCGATGTCGATCAGGCAGATCCTGAAGTCGACCGAGATCATCTGCGTCGTGCCCGACGAGAGGAAAGCGGCGCCGGTGCAGGCCGCCCTCGAGGGCCCGATCACGCCGGACGTTCCTGCGTCGGCGCTGCGCGAGCACGGCAACGTCACCGTGTACCTCGACGCCGCATCGGCAGCGCTCCTCCAGCCGGCGACTAGATCTCGTTGAGCAGCCCGCGTGTCGCCCGGGTGTTCCTCACCAGCAGCAGGACGGCCGCGGCCGCCAGGAGAGGGACCAGGCTCGCCACGACGAGGATGGGTGCGAACGAGTACCGGTCGGCGACCATGCCCGTCAGGTAGGTGGCGGCGATGGTCCCGATGCCCGCCCCGGTGCCGCTCATCCCGCTCACCGAGGCGACCGAGTGCGTCGGATAGATATCGGCGGGCAGGTTCAGCACCATGGTCGACAGCGCCGCGTACGACAGCGTCGACATCGCCAGGCACGCCGTGATCCACCAGAGGCTCGTGAGAAACGCCGCGGCCGCGATGAGCGTCATGCCGAGCGCGCAGACGACGATGACCGACTTGCGCGCGGTGCCGACGGCCCAACCCCGCTTGATCAATGCGCTCGAGACGCCCCCCGCGAGGAAATTGCCCGCGTCCGCCGCGAGGAACGGAACCCAGAAGGCGAAGAGACTGTCCTCGAGCCTGAATCCGCGGGAGACGAGGAAGATCGCGAACCAGTCCGTGATGAAGAACCAGACCGGGTCGGTCAGCGCCTTGGCGACGATGACGCCCCAGGTCTGCGGGAGGGTGAGGAGCCTGCGCATGGGAATGCGCCTGGACGAGGCGGACGGGTCCGCGTGGGGCGCGGGCCGGTCGGCGAGGATGTACGCCCGCTCTTCAGGGGAAAGGCGAGGGTGCGTCTCCGGAGAACGGTAGAACCAGCGGAACAGCGCGAGCCACAGGAATCCCAGCGCCCCGGTGATGATGAACGCCGGCCGCCAACTCCCGAACGTGTGGAAGATCCAGAGGACGAGCACCGGCGCCACGGCGCCCCCGATCGAGGATCCGCTGTCGAACAGGGCCACGGCCCAGCCGCTTTCCCGGCGCGGGAACCACTCCGACACCCCTTTGGTGGCGCCAGGCCAGTTGGCCGCCTCTCCGGCGCCGAGCAGGAACCGGAAGGCGCAGAAGGAGCGGAGGCCGGTTGCCAGCGACGTGATCATCGCGGCGAACGAGTAGAAGGCGACGCCGAGACTCAGGCCCCTGCGCGTGCCGACGCGATCCAGCACCTGCCCCGCCCCCGTCTGCCCGAAGGCATACGCGACGCGGAACGAAATGATGATGAGCGCGAAGTCGGCGTTGCTCCAGGCGAATTCGGTCTTGAGGTACGGAGCCAGGACACTGAGCGTCTGGCGATCGATGTAGTTGATGACGGTGGACAGGAAGAAGAGGCCTCCAATGTACCACCGGAGGCCTCGAATCGGTTTCACCATCATCCTCGGTGTCTGGCCGCGGGCCGTTCTACTCAGCGGTCTTGAAGCCCGTGATGCGCTCCGCCACGAAATTCATGTCGGCGAGGCGGCCGGCCTGGAGCGCCACGCCGCCGTCGAGGTCGGCTTCGCGCTGAAGCCGGGCCATATCGTCCGCCGATACGCCGCCGGCCGCGCTGAGCGCCGCCAGCACCCGCGCGGGGACCCCCAGCGTCACCTGGCTGGCCCAGAGGCGCGACTGCGCTTTCATCAAGTCGTCGTTCTTCTGGCTGGAGGCGCGTGCCAGGGCCACGGCCGTTTCGACGTCGACCATCGCGGACGCGAACTCGAAGGCCACGTGCTGCTGCCGGACCAGTTTGGCGCGGAACGCCACCTGGGCGGCATCGGCAAGGAACCTCGCCGCGCGGGCCGCGGCCGGACCGCCGGCGTCCGCGAGCGGTTCGACCTCGGCGGCCATGTTCTCGTAGAAACGGCCTTTGCTCCGGACGAGTTCACGCATGCGGAAGATATTGATGATGCTCTGCTGGATCTCGGACGTGCCCTCGTAGATGGTCAGGATGCGGGCGTCGCGCCGGATCTTCTCGACCTCGAAGTCCACGCAATACCCGTAGCCGCCCAGCGCTTGCACGGCGTGGTCCGCCGCCGCGTTGCCGGCCTCCGTGGCGAAGAGCTTCGCGATCGATCCCTCCACCTGACGGTCCGTTGTCCCGCTGTCGAGCAGGTCGGCCACGTATTCGATGTAGGCCTGCGCGGCCGCCAGCCTGACGCTGTTGGGGACGAGCAGTTTGTGCGTGTAGCCCTGCTTCTCGGCCAGGAACGTGCCGAACTGGCGCCGCTGCTTCGAGTACGCGATGGCCTTTTCGAGGGCGGCCAGGCCGGCGCCGAGGCCGAAGGCGGCCACCATCAGCCTGGTGTACCCGAAGACCTCGTTTGCCTGCTTCAGGCCCTCGCCCTCGCCCTTGCCGACGATGTTCGAGGCGGGAATGACCACGTCCTGCAGCAGCACCTGCGCCGTGTCCGACAGCCTGATGCCGTGCTTGATCTCGTGCCGCCCCGGGGTCAGTCCGGGCGTGTTGCGCTCGACGACGAAGAAGGTCGGGCCGTCCGGGGCCTTCGCGAGAATCGTGTAGAGGTCGGCGATGGACCCGTTCGAAATGAACTGCTTCACGCCGTTCAGCCGGTAGTGGGTGATGCGGCCGTCGGCGTCGGTGATGCGTGCGGCCTCGGTCTTGAGGTTCTGGACGTTCGACCCGGCCTCGGGTTCCGTCACCCCGTAGGCGACAATCAGCCCCTCTTCCGCGATCCGGTCGAGCCACACCGCCTGCTGCTCGGCCGTGCAGCCGACGCGGATGGGATCGGTGCCGAGTGCGACGGCCAGCATCGCCGTCGCCAGGCCCAGATCGACCTTCGCGAACTCCATCGACAGGCGGTAGACGTCGTACGCGCCGCCGCCCATGCCGCCGTGGTCCTCGGGCAGGAACACGAGGTGCAGGCCCACGTCCGGGCTGAGCATGGCGCGCACCACATCGGCCGGGCACGTGTCGGTCCTGTCCCACTCCAGGCGCTTGTCGAGGGGCGCTTCGCGCTCGGTGAATTCCTTCAACGTCTTGACGACGAGGTCGATATCGGTCGGATCCAGCCGCTTGAACTGCATGATGGCCCTCGCGATCAGAGGGGTCGGGTCTATTTACGTACCGACTCTCCAGGATCTTACGAGATTGTAAGCCGGATTCGACTCATGCCGACCGAGCCCACACCTCCGCGGCACCCGTTCTCCTCGCACCCGGCTTCAGTTCGTCTCGTTACGATCCTGTCATCGTCGCGGGGCTGTGTACGTAAATCGTCCCGACCCCGGTGATCAGGCGTGCAGGTACACGTCCCAGCCGAGGTACTTCCCGAAGGCCTCGTTGATGGCGGTGGCGGTTCTCGAGAGCGACAGCGCGGTGTGATGCTCGAACCCGTGCTCGCAGATGTAGCGGAGCAGGGCCTGGAAGCGCGGCACCTTCACCACGCCGTAGCCGCCGAAGGTGAGCAGGGAGTCGTCGGTGGTCTCGCCCTCGCCGACGTAGGCGGTGACGACACCGCGGACATCGTCCGTCGAGACGCGGCAGTAGGTGAACGGGCTCTTGCGGACGCGGCCTTCCACGGTGCCGAACGTGTTGTCGCGGCCCACGGTGCCGGCGATGATGGCCTGGAAGCTCATCACCGGGGTGCTCGCGCCGCTCTCGAAGATGTCCTTCGGCAGGTTCGAGCAGTGGAACACCACGCCCTTGTCCGGGTCGTCGGCATAGTTGTTGTTCCAGTCGACCAGCGCCGCCGGAGTGCCCGAGGCAAGGCGCAGGGCGTACATGCCCACGAGGCCGGCGATGTCGGTCTCGCAGGCGGAGGGCGCCAGGCCGTTGCTCATCATGCTCATCAGCGTGCAGGGCACGACGCCGTAGAACTCCTCCATCGCGGTCCAGCACTGCAGGGCGGTCGCCACGAGCCGCTGGTCCGCCATCCACCTGTCGATGACGACGCCCAGGCGCGCCATCTTGTTGACAGCATTCGGGGGGACGCCTCGCGTGGAGACGTACGCCGCGATCTGCGCCACCTTGTCAGCGAGCGCGGCATCGCCGGCGTCGATCTTCGCCGCGCGGCCGAACAGTTCCGACAAGTCGAGCGTTTCGACGCTGATGCCGCTGCGCTCGAGCAGTTTCTCGCTGTAGCGGACCGTGTTGAACGCCGCCGGGCGCGCGCCAAGCGCGCCGAAGCGCGCATGGCGCAGGCCGGTGACGACCCGGCACGTCGCCATGAAGTCCGCAAGGTCCTCGGCGAACTCCGCGCCCGTGGGATCGACCGTGTGGCTGCGTGTCAGGGAGAACGGGATGCCGTACTGGCGCAGGTTGTTGCAGGCGGACATCTTGCCGCAGAAGGAATCGCGGCGATCCGCGATCGTCATCTTCCCGGCACTGTCGGGGAACGCCTGGACCAGCACGGGCACCTTCAAGTCGGCCCACCGCAATACGTTGGCGATGGCCCGCTCGTCGCCGAAATTGGGCAGCGCCACCACCACGCCGGCGATGCGATCGCGGTGCGCCTTGAACAGGTCCGCGCACCTGGTCGCGTCCTCCAGCGACTCGACGCTGCCGAACTTCGTGTCGGCCGGCCCGAGCGCCACGACTTCGGCGCCTGCGCCCTGGACGACGTCGATCATCGTCCGGCGGCCGGCGTCGCAGAGGTGGTCGGGAAAAAACCCGCGGTTGCCGACAATCAAGCCCAGGGTGATGCTGCCCACGTCTGCCTCCTGAGGGGCGCCGGCGCGTCTGCCGGCTGCGCGGTTGTGCGGTATCATCTGCGCGGCTGAGATCGTACGCGCAACGGCTTCGGTGCGCAAATCGCGGCGGCAGGGCACGGGTCCTGTCCACGGCGAGAGGTCCGGCGCCACAGGAAGGCCCGCTCGATGAGACCTGCCTACACGCTTGGTGTGGATTTCGGCACCAACTCGGTCCGCGCGGTCGTGGTCAGCTGCATCGACGGCCGGATGGCGGGCACCCGGGTCTTCAATTACCCCTCGGGCGACCAGGGCGTCCTGCTCGACCCGCACGACCCGCACCTGGCTCGCCAGAACCCGGCCGACTACCTCGAGGGACTGCGCGTGTCCGTGCGAGGGGCCATCGCCGACGCCGCGCGCGACGGGGCGTTCTCGGCGGACCGCGTGATCGGCATCGGCGTCGACACCACCGGCTCGACCCCGATCCCCGTGGACGCGCACAACCGGGCGCTCGGCCTCGACCCGAGGTGGGCGGGAGTGCTCGCGGCCCAGGCGTGGCTGTGGAAGGACCATACCGGCGCCGTGCAGGCCGCGGCGATCACCCGGATGGCGGCCGAGCACGCGCCCGAGTACCTCGCTCCCATCGGAGGCGCGTATTCCTCCGAGTGGTTCTGGTCGAAGATCTGGCGCTGCCTGAAGGTGGCGCCGGACGTGTTCGACGCCGCCCACAGCTGGGTCGAGTTCGCCGACTTCATTCCCGCGGTCCTGGCCGGCGTGTCCCGCCCCGGCGACATCCAGCGCTCGGTGTGCGCCGCGGGGCACAAGGCCATGTTCTCCGACACCTGGGGCGGGCTGCCGTCGAAGGCGTTTCTCGCCCGGCTCGACCCCAAACTCGCCGACCTGCGCGACCGCCTGTTCGACCACGCGTATCCCGCCGATCGGCCGGCCGGCCGATTATGCGCGGAGTGGGCGTCGGCCCTGGGCCTGCGCGAAGGGATCGCCATCGCCATGGGCGCCTTCGACGCGCACTACGGCGCGGTGGGCGCGGGCGCCCGCACGGGCACGCTCGTCAAGATCATCGGCACCTCGACGTGCGACTGCGCGGTGGCTCCGGCGGCCGGCGGCATCCCGAACGTGCCCGGCATCTGCGGCATCGTCAACGGCTCGATCATGCCGGGGTACTTCGGCATCGAGGCCGGCCAGTCGGCCGTCGGCGACCTGCTGGCGTGGTGGGTCGAGCGCGTCTGCGAAGGTGACGCCGCGCTGCACGAGGAGCTGACCACACGCGCGTTGCGCCTGCGGCCCGGGGAGTCGGGTCTCGTGGCCCTCGACTGGAACAACGGCAATCGCACGATCCTCGTCGATCCTCGCCTGACCGGACTGATTCTCGGCCAGACCCTGCATACGACGCGGGCCGACGTGTACCGCGCGCTCATCGAGGCGACGGCGTTCGGCGCACGCGCCATCGTCGAGCGCCTGAAGGCGTTCGGCGTGCCGGTGGAGCGCGTCGTCTGCTGCGGCGGGATCGCCGAGAAGAACCCGCTGTTCATGCAGATTTACGCCGACGTCCTCGGGTATCCGATGATCATCGCCGGCTCGCCGCAGACGCCGGCGCTCGGTGCGGCGGCTTCGGCCGCGGTGGCGGCCGGCGCCGACTCGGGCGGATTCGAGACGTTCGCGGAGGCCCAGGCAGCGATGGTGCGCGACGGCGACACGCACTTCGCGCCCGACGCCGGCGCCAGGCGGGTGTACGACGAGCTCTACGGCATCTACCGCGAGCTGCACGACATGTTCGGAGGCGTGCCCGGCGCGGCAGCGGATCCCGGCACGGCGATGAAGCGGCTGCTCGCCATCAGGGAGCGCGCCAGCGCGCAGTGAGGGCGCGGACGGAAGGACGGAGGGACCAACGGATGGGTGCGCATGCGCTTCGTGATCGGGTGTTCCGGGCGAATCTCGCGCTGGCCGACTCGGGCCTGGTGCTGGAGACCTTCGGGAACGTGTCGGGCGCGGACCACGACGCCGGCCTGATGGCGATCAAGCCGAGCGGCGTGCCGTATCAGAAGCTCACGCTGGTTGACATCGTGCTGGTGTCCATCGAGTCCGGCCTGGCCGTCGACGGCGCGCTCCGGCCCTCGTCGGACACCCCGGCGCACCTGGAGCTGTACCGGGCGTTCCGCTGCGGCGGCATCGTGCACACCCATTCGAAATTCGCCACGGCTTTTGCGCAGGCGCAGACGCCCATCAGGTGCCTGGGGACGACGCACGCGGACTACTTCCGGGGCGACGTGCCGGTGACGCGCCCGATGACCGGGCCGGAAGTCGCGGGGGACTACGAGCGCAACACCGGCCTTGTCATCGTCGAGACGGTCCGGGCGCTCGGATTCTCGCCGGCCGAGGTCGGGGCGGCGCTCGTGGCGAGCCACGGCCCGTTCGTCTGGTCCGACGACCCGATGCACGCCGTCGAGGCGGCCCGCATGCTCGAGTACCTGGCGGAGGTCAACCTCGCGGCGCGGCTTGTCAACCCGGCTGAGCCCGCGCCCGCCCGGTTTCTGGTGGACAGGCACTACCTGCGGAAACACGGTGCGCAGGCGTACTACGGCCAGCGCCCGCCCGCTTCGTGATACCCTCGGCCTGATCAGGCCGGCCCGTCCGGCCATCAAGGAGAATGCCCGTGCGGATGACGAGACTATTCCTCACAGCCCTCATCGTGCTGATCGCCGGCGTTGCCGGCCTGGCCGTACCTCAGGACGCCAAGCCGCAGGACGGATCGCAGGCCCTGCAGCAGCCGTACTACGGCAAGAAGATCTGCGGGTTCCCCAAGCCCGACGGCGTGCCCGACGAGGTGTGGGAGAACGCGTGCGAGGCGTGCACGTCCATGCCGACCAGCCCGGAGGCCTCTGCCGACGGCACGCTGACGAGCCACTCGTGCGACGGCGGCTACGAGATCCGGATCAAGGTGGTGCCCGGCAGGACCTACCCCGCCGGCGCGAAGCGCGACATCATGAAGGGCGGCGGCCTGGGCGAGGAGAAGCCGCCGAACCAGCAGGAGCACAAAGTCGGCGAGATCCCGCAGGTGGAGAAGACCTTCACGCGGTACGACGCCTCGTACCCGTTCATGAACGAGAAGGGCGTCATCATCGGCGAGACGACGATCGGCGGCCGCCGCGAGCTCTACAGCGATGAGGGCCTGTTCGACATCATGGAACTCGAGCGCCTGGCCCTCGAGCGCGCGTCGACCGCGCGCGAAGCCATCCAGATCATGGGCGAGTTCGCGGAGAAGTACGGCTACGGCGACAGCGGCGAGTGCCTGACGGTCGGCGACGCGAAGGAAGTGTGGCAGTTCGAGATCTTCGGGCCGGGAGCCGCCGACCTCGGCGCGGTCTGGGCGGCGAAGCGCATTCCGCCCGGCGAGGTGGGCGTGTCGGCGAACGTGTCGCGCATCACGACGCTCACCGACGATCCGAACTTCACGATGCACTCGAAGAACGTGTACGACGTGGCCGAGAAGCACGGCTGGTGGAAGAAGGGCGACCCCTTCCTGTTCAACCGGATCTACGGTATGGCCGGCGCGCCGCGGCCGAACCGCCGCGAGTGGCGGGTGCTGAGCCTCCTGGCGCCGTCGCTGAACCTCGACCCGTGGGCGCCCGAGCAGCCGTTCTCCGTGAAGCCGGACAAGAAGGTCACGGTGCGCGACCTCATGGCGATTCACCGCGATATCTACGAGGGCACGCCCTTCGACCAGACGAAGAACCCGCTGGCCGGCCCGTTCGGGACGCCGAACCGGTGGGCCCTGGCGCGCGACTACAAGCCGGCCGAAGGCTACATGGCGACCGAGCGCATGATTGCCGTGCACCAGTGCTCCTACGTCACCGTGCTGCAGGCGCGCGCCGGCATGCCGGCGTGGCTCGGCAGCCTGGCCTGGTTCGCCCCCGACGATGCGAAGACGTCCGTGTTCACGCCGTTCTACGCGGGCAACTTCAAGGTGCCGGCGGCGTTCGAGATCGGCCGCCGCGACCGCTTCGATCGCAACTCGGCGTTCTGGGCCTCGAACTTCGTGGGCAACTGGTCGAATCTGAACTGGCGCGGCATGATGGTCGACATCCGCGCGAAGCAGAAGGAGATCGAGGACAAGCTCTTCGCCGACCAGCCGGTCATCGAGCGCATCGCGCTCGACCTGTACAAGGCCGATCCCGACCGCGCGCGGACCTTCATCAGCGACTACTCGAACCGCGTCGCGCAGGAGAACTTCATGAAGTGGTGGGAGCTGGCCGACAAGCTCATCACCGATTTCCAGGACGGCGGGTCGCGCACGACGCCGGACAAGCGGACGGTACCGGCCGACTGGTTGCAGAAGCAGGGCCCGATCGGGACCCAGACGCCGGCTGCGCCGGCCAGGAAGGATGCGCCGGCGCCGCCGAAGAAGTAGCCGAGCCAGGAGATCCGCCATGCCGAACCGCACGCGGTCGTTCGCGATTGTGGTCCTGCTCACCGTCGTCTTCGCGCCCGCGGCGCTGGGGCAGCCGCGCCCCGGCGCCCCACCGGACGCCGCCCAGCGCCCGCAGGCGCCCGGACAGCACGAGACGGCGAGCATCGCCGCCGACGAGCCGTCGAGGACGTCGCACGTCCTCCGGCTCGACGGCCGCGAGATCCGCTACACCGCCACCGCGGGGACCATCCCGATCCGGCTCGACGATGGGAAGCTCGCGGCGCGAATGTTCTTCGTGGCGTACACGAAGGACGGCGAGGACGCGAAGACCAGGCCGATCGCGTTTCTCTACAACGGCGGGCCGGGATCGGCGTCGGTCTGGCTGCACATGGGATCGTTCGCGCCCCGCCGCGCCCGGATGGCCGACGAAGGGTTCCAGCCCGCGCCGCCGTACCAACTGGTGGACAACGAGCACTCGCTCATCGACGTCGCCGACATGGTGTTTGTCGACGCCATCGACACCGGCTACAGCCGCGTCATGCCGAACGCGGACAACAACCAGTTCCACGGCCAGGACGGCGACATCCGGGCGTTCGGCGAATTCATCCGCGGGTATCTCGGCGCCTACAATCGCTGGCCGTCTCCCAAGTTCCTGATCGGCGAAAGCTACGGCACGATCCGGTCGGCGGGACTGTCGCAGGAACTGCAATCGCGCCACGGCGTCGAGCTGAACGGCATCGTGCTCGTCTCCGCGCTGCTGACGTACCAGACGCTGTCGCCGGCGCCGAACAACGACATCGCGTGGGCGGTCCAGGTCCAGACGTTCGCGGCGACGGCGTGGTACCACAAAAAGTTGCCGCCGGACCTTCAGGCGAAGTCCGTGAAGCAGGTGGTCGACGACGCGCGCGCCTTCGCATTCGGCGAGTACATGCTCGCGCTGACGAAGGGCAACACACTGACCGACGCCGAACAGCAGGCGATGGCGGAGAAGCTGGCCCGGTTCACGGGGCTCACGCCGAAGTACATTCGGTCGGCCAACCTCCGCGTCGACTCGGGTCGCTTCCGCAAGGAGCTTTTGAGGGAGCGGCGGCTCGTCGTCGGGCGCCTCGACGGGCGGTTCACGGCGCTCGACGCCGATGCGGCGGGGGAGCGGCAGGAGTTCGATCCCTCGAACGCGGCACTGCAGGGGCCGTACGTGGCGCTCTTCCAGGACTACGTGAAGAACGAGCTGAAGTGGGACACGACGCTCCACTACCCGACCTCGGGCAACGTGAGGCCGTGGACCTACGTGCAGAACCGCTACATGGACATGACGGACACCCTCCGCCTCACGATGGCGAAGAACCCGTTCCTGAAAGTGCTCCTCGTGAGCGGGTACTACGACATGGCCACGTACGTGGGCGGCGCCGAGTTCAATCTCACGCATCTCGCCTACGACCGCCAGATCACCGACCGCGTGTCCTACGCGTACTACGAGGGCGGCCACATGATGTACATCCGGCCGTCCGCGCACGCGGCCCTGAAGAGGGACGTGGCGGAGTTCATCCGGTCATCGTCCGTCGCCCGGTGATCGATCTCCGCTCCGCCCTCGAGCGCCATTTCGGCCACCGGTCATTCCGCACCGGGCAGGAAGCCCTCGTGCAGGCGGTCCTCGACGGGCGGGACGTGCTCGCCGTCATGCCGACGGGGTCGGGGAAGTCGCTTGGGTTCCAGCTGCCCGCGGTGATGCTGCCGGGTACCACGCTGGTCGTGTCGCCTCTCATCTCGCTGATGAAAGACCAGGTCGACGAACTCGACCGCCGGGGCATCCGCGCGGCGGCGCTGCACTCGCTGCTGCCGGCTGAGGCCCGCGCCGACGCGCTGCGTGCAGCCCGGTCGGGCGGGCTGCGGCTGCTCTATGTGGCGCCCGAACGGTTCGCGTCGGACCAGTTCGTCCAGTTGCTGCACGACGTCCCGATCGCGCGCTTCGTCATCGACGAAGCGCATTGCGTGTCGGAGTGGGGGCACGACTTCCGGCCGGACTACCGCCGCCTGCGCGACGCGGCAGCCGCGTGCCGCCGCGGAGACGGCCGGCCGGGTCGGCCGCCGGTGGCCGCATTCACCGCCACGGCCACGCCGGAAGTGCGCGACGACATTGTCGAACTGCTGGGGCTTGCCCGGCCGCACGTGATCGTCGCCGGGTTCGACCGGCCCAACATCCACCTGCGCGTCCTGCCGGTGGCGGGCGAGAACGAGAAGCACCGGGTGCTGCCCGGGCTCGTGGGCGGCCGCCGGGCGCTGGTGTACGCGTCCACGCGCAAGAAGGCCGAAGCCGCGGCCGGTACGCTGCAGGCGGCCGGCGCAGAGGCCGCCGCGTACCATGCGGGCCTGGCAGACGACGAGCGCACGCGCGTGCAGGACGCGTTCACCTCGGGGGCGGTGCGGGTTGTCTGTGCGACGAATGCGTTCGGCATGGGCATCGACCGGCCCGATGTCGACGCCGTCATCCACGTCGACATCACCGGATCGGTCGAAGCCTACTACCAGGAGATCGGCCGGGCCGGGCGGGACGGGCGGGACGCAACCGCGACGCTGCTCTGGAATTACGCGGACGTCAGGACGCGGGAGTTCCTGATCGACCGCGGCCGGGACGAGCAACCCGACCGGCAAGGCGTGCCCGTCGACCCGGCGGACGTTGCCCGCCGGAAGGAGCTCGAACGCAAGAAGCTGCGCCGCATGGTGGCGTACGCGGATGCCACCGGATGCCTGCGGGCCACTATCCTCCGGTACTTCGGCGACCCCGCGGCCCGCGAACCCTGCGGCGCGTGCGGAAACTGCGACCGCCGCGCCACGCTCGGCGCCGCCGATCTGGAACTGGTGCGCACGATTCTCGCCGGTATCGCGCAGGCCGGGGAACGCTACGGCCGGCGCAGAATCGTCGCGATGCTGGCGGGCGGCGTCGAGGACCTGCCGGAGGCGCTGGCGGAGTTGCCCGCGAGCGGCGCCCTCCGTGCAGAGCGGCCCCGCACGATCGAGCACTGGATTGCGGCGGCGGGCGGCGGCGGTCTGATTCGCGTGTCGGAGGACCAATACCGGACGCTCAGCCTTACGCCGCTCGGCCGCGAGGTGATGGACGGCCGTTCCGCGGACGTGATTATGGCGCCGCCCGCGGCACCGCCGGTAAAGAGCGGCCGCCGGACGCCGCGCGTCCGGACGCACGTGGCTGCCCGAGCCGGCAACGCGGGCCCGAGGTCGAGGACGGCCCGCCATCCGGATTTTCCGGGGTCCGATGCGCCGGACCGGCGCTTTGTGTCGGCCGCAGGCATCGGGGACGCGCTGCGGGCGTGGCGGATCGAGCAGGCGCGTCAACGAGGCGTACCGCCGTACGTGATCCTCCACGACCGGACGCTCGATGCCATCGCTTCGTCACTGCCGAGCTCGCGCGACGACTTGCGGGATCTTCCTGGTATAGGCCCGGCGAAGCTGGCCGCCTACGGCGCCGCCATCCTCGACCTGGTGGCGTCCGTGCGTGCACGCACCGAACCGTGACGAAATCGGGGTCGGGTCTATTTACGATCCGCCTCTCGCTTGGGTTACAAGATCGTCATCGTCCTTCACGGCTCGTGGCTCAGGTCGACGCCAACCGGCTTTCCACGCTGCGTGAGTCCACTCCGCCACCGCAGCGTTTCAGCCGTTCTAAGCCGCCACGAGGCCGAGCCGTAGTGGCGGCCGGCCAGAATGGCGCCACGGACACCCCACAGCGAACGCGTCGGTTCCGGGACGTTGAGCCGATCCGACCAGTCAGCTGGCCTCGAGACAGGCCAAGGGGAGAGGACGGGCCGCCGTGCGCGAGGTCGTGCGGGTGCGGCGCTGCTCCAGCGCCAATCCTCTGCGCGCGCCACCAGCCGCGCGCGGACCGGATTGCGCTCGACGTACCGGCAGAGCCGCAGGAAATGCGCGTCGTGCTGCACAGCGATTGCCTTGAACCGGCCCTGATAGACCGCGCCCCGTCCCTGGCTGCCTTTGGTGGCGCGCCATTTCATAGCATGGGTGCCTGTCAGCCATTTCATGAAGGGCGACAGACTGTAGTCGTCGCGGGGCCACAGGACGAGGTGCCAGTGATTCGGCATGATGGCGAAGGCGAGCATCCGGACCGGGAATCGGCGGAGAGCCTCCGCGAGAATGTCGACGAACAACTGGTAGTCGACTGGCGCCTCGAACAGGGTCACACCCTGGACGGCACGGTTGAGGACATGGAAGACGAATTGTCCGGTCGACACACGAGAGCGTCTGGGCAAGGCTGCCTCCCAACGGCAACCGAGCACATGCAAGGGACCTACCGCACATGCGGGCTGGTGGTGCCTGTGGAAGAGACCCGGAATCGTGCGTTTGTCTCAGGTGGCCTCTGCAGGGCTCGCAGGAATTGCCACCTCCTGCGCGTCGGAGCGTTGCAGAAGCTGCCATCTCTTCCCGCTCGTCCGACCGTGCGTCTCCGCGATCGAGAGGATTACAATTGTGTCGCTTCAGGCCGGTGCCGATCGTAAATAGACCCGACCCCGGTTTTTCACGCGGCAGGAACGGGTCCTCAAACCGCGTTCAGACCCCGGGCACAGAGCCGAGGAATTCAAGCACGACGCGATTGAACTCGGCCGGGGCCTCCCAGGTGGCGGCGTGGCCCGCGCCTGCGAGCACGTGCAGGCGGCTCCCGCAGATCGCCTCCTGCAGGATCTCCGCATAGCGCGGCCCTTTCAGCAGGTCCTGATCTCCGACGATGATGCAGGCGGGGACCTGCAGTTGCCGGAGTGCCGTCGTGAAATCCACAACCAGGAACGCGTCGCAGAGCCTGGCGACGGCCGCCAGGTCGAGGAACCGATACCGCGCTCGCGCCGCGGCCAGCACGGCGCCGTGCCGCTCGATGAACGCGACAGAGAAGTTCCATGGCGCCGTCACCAGGTAGAAGAGGTCGGGGTCGCCGGCGCAGGCGGCGGCTTTCCAGCCCTCCACGACCAGCCGCAACTCGGGGCCGACCTCGCTCACCGTGTCGGCCAGCACCAGGCTCGACACACGTTCGCGATGCCTCAAGGCGAACGCCTGCGATACCTCGCCGCCGTAGGAGATTCCGAGCACGTGCGCGCGGCTCACGCTGACCGCGTCCAGGAGCGCCGCAAGATCGTCCGCGTGCTGTTCCATCGAGTACGGCCCGGCCGGATGATCGGACTGCCCCTGGCCGCGGCAGTCGTACTGCAACACACGGTACGACGCGGCGAAGGCCGCCGTCTGCGGGACCCAACTGGCGGCCGCGTTCATCAGGATCCCGTTGTTCAGCACGAGCACTGGAGCGCCTTCGGGACCGTGCCACTCGCAGTAGAGCTGGATGCCGTTGGCCTGGATGATGGGCATGTTTTCCGCGGGCCCCGGCCCGCGCCTCCGATCAGCCGACGCGCGCGTTGAAGTACCCCACCGACAGCCTTCGCACGAGACGGCCCGGCAGCCAGCCCTCGCGGAATGCCGCCAGGGCAGCCTCGACCCCGTGGCGCCGGCTCGAATCCTGCTCCGCCAGCCGCTTCACGTTATCGAACCGCCTCAGCGCGAAGGCCTCGGCCACGTCCCGTACGGACGTGCCGGACTGCCGGGCCTCCTCGAACAGGGTTGCGACGCGCGGCCGGAACCGGTGATCACAAAAGTCCAGAATCTCCCCGGTCCGCCAGCCGGCGAACTCCATCGTGCCGCCCAGCACGCCGCCGGCATTCGCGACAAAATCCGGCACGCAGAGGACGCCGCGCTCCCAGAGCCGGCGCTCGGCCTCCGGTGTGATCGGGCTGTTCGCTCCGCAGCTGATCACGCGCGCCTCGAGCGCGTCGGCGTCGGCGAGCGTGATGCTCTCATGGCGGGCGCAGGGGCAGAGCACGTCGGCCGGCACGAACTTGAGGGCGTCCGCCTCGATCGGGTCCCCGAGTCCGGCCGCGGCCACCGCCACGTCTCCGCCCGCGCGGATGCGTGCGGCGACCGCCTCGACATCCAGGCCGCGCGGGTTGACCAGGCCGCCGCGCCGGGTCGAGATCGCCACGACCCTGGCGCCGGCACGGACGAACATCCCCGCCAGGGGTTGGCCGACGCGGCCGAAGCCCTCGATGGCCACGCGGCACCCCGCCATCGGCAGATCGGCGACCCCGGAGGCGGCGCGCGCGGACGCGAAGACGGTGGCCGCGGTATAGATCCCCGAGCGGTTTCCGCGGTACTCGCGGCGGGCGACGCGGATGCCCACTCCCTCGAGCATGGCCTGGATGTCCGCGCCGGTCGTGCCCATGTCGGAATCGGGCACGAAGGCCCGGAGCCTGAAGAGGGGAGCGGCCGCCTCGGCGAAGCGGCGCAGTCGGCCGGCGCGCTCCTCGGATGCCGCCTCTGGATCGCCGATGACCCCCGCCTTCGCGCCGCCCTGCGGCAGGCCCAGGAAGCCGTACTTGAGGGTCATCACCCGGGCGGACAACTCGAGTTCGCGCCTGGTGAGGTCGGGCACCAGCCGCAGCCCGCCGCGCGCGCGCCCGTTGACGGTCGAATCGACGCACACGAGGCCAAGCTCCCCGGCCCCGGATGCGGACGCGATCACGATGGTCCTCGGCGCGGTGGTCATGGCCGCCTCCGCGCGACGACGGCGACGAAGTGGCCGGTGATCTCGCGGGTCGGCAGCTGGCCCAGCGCCTCGAAGCGCAGCAGCCATCGTTCAAGCCACGCGCCGGGCCGGGTGACGCCGCGGCGCGCCAGATGGCGGCACCACGGCACCAGCAGCACGCGAGGCGCGTGCATGATCGTCCCCGAGGCGGGCACGTCGAATCCGGCCTGCTCGAGCAGGCGCGTCAGCCGCCGCCGGCCGCAGGTCGCGCCAACGGCGTAGGGCACGACGCCGAGGCGCATCCAGAATCCGGGACTGAGGTTTCTGAGCCAGACAATCGGGTTCACGGGGTTGTCCATCGTCAGGAGCAGCGTGCCCCCCGGGCGGAGCACGCGGTGGAGTTCGAGGAGCGAGGCGCGGATGCCGTCCTCCGAGTCGAAGTGATCGAGCGTCGAGTCGGAGAACACCGTGTCGAAGGCGGACGTGAAGAACGGGAGCTGGCGCACGTCGGCGACGGCTGCGGCCACCGACGCGGGCTTGCGCGAGGCTCCGCTGGCGGTGCTGAAGGCAAGGTCGCAGGCCACCAGATCGTGCCCGCGCGACTCGAACCACGGCGCGAGCCCGTCGCCGAACGCCTCGTCGAAGAGATCGGTCTTGAGCACGCGCCCGGGAGGCAGCTGCCCGGCGGCCTCCTCGAGCCAGCGGGCGTGAATGGCGTCGCTGCACCGCCGCCAGAACCCGTCCCGGCGGGTGGCAGCCCACTCGCCGCCGACGGCATCCCAGTAGCCGCGCGCCGCACCCGGGCCCGATTCAGTCGGCATTGCCGTACAGCTCCAGTCTCTTCGCGGCCGCGATTTCGACCGGCGCATGGTGGAGCAGGTGCCGCATCCGGAACCCGGCGACGGGCGCGTACACCCTGGCGGCGGCCGTCGCGAGCGGGTGGGTCTGCTCGAACGGCGTCACGTACCCCCGGTCGCTCGCGAAGAACGAGCAGAAGTCCACCAGCACGACGGTGCGGTCACCCTGCTCGCCTTGTCCGCTGGTCATCCGCATCGGTTCTCCCGCCGGCCCGGCGCTACGCGGCGCCCCGCGCGCGCAGCTGAATCACGAGGGCCACCTGGAAGAGCGCACCCACGGTGATGGCCCTCGACATCATCAGCGCGCGGTACGGTTCGCGGCCGAGCACGTCCCAGAACGTCAGGCCCGCCAGCGCGAGCGACACGGCCAGCAGCCCGCGCACGAGCGGGCGGAACTCTTCGTTCCGGTCGATCAGCAGCATCACGGCCGGCGTCGCGACCAGCAGGACGTAATCCCATCCCTGCGGAGAGAGCAGCGGAATCACGAACAGGAGCAGCGCCGAGTCGAGGTAGTCGGGCGAGGCCAGTCGCGAGCCGCGCTGAATGGCCCAGGCGCACGCCAGCACCAGCGCCAGCCCTGTGGCGGCGCCGAGCCAGCCGGCGGCGGGGCCGACGCCCAGCCACGCGGCGTACATCCCTGCAATCGACACGTTGTCCTGCCCGGCGAGGTTGGGTGCCGTCGACGTGGTCACGACGCTCCACCAGCCGTGCAGCTGGCCGAGGTTGCCGGACCAGCCGTAGCGTGCCGCGGGCAGGATCAGGGCGGCCACCAGCACGGCCGCGAAACTCGCGACGCCGGCCCATTTCCGGCGCGCGACCAGGTAGGGCAGGAAGAGGATGGCGTAGGGCTTGACGATGGTGGCGGCCGCAAGCAGCGCGCCGGCCGCCACGTCACGGCGGCTGCGCCAGCAGGCCACGGCCGACAGGACGAGCACCGCCAGCAGCAGGTTGCTCTGGCCGAGGCCCACCTCGCGCACGTAGAACTTGCCCATGGCGAGCGCGGTGAACCAGACGAGGAATGCCGCAGCCGTGCGGCGGCCCGGCAGCAGCGCAAGCGACCGGTTAACGAGCAGCACGATGAGGCCGACCGACAGGAGGACCCAGACTCCTCGCGCGGCGACCGGCGGCAGTTGGGCCAGCGGAACCATGGCAAAGGCGAACGCCGGCAGGTACTTGAACTGCCAGTGCTCGTCCTGCGCCCGGTAGAGCGGTTCGCCCGCGGCCGCGCGCAGGCCCGCGACGCGGTAGACCTCGAAGTCCTGCATCCCGCGGTGGACCCGCTGCGTGAACGCGGCGGCGGCGAGCAGCAGGAGCAGCACAATACCAATCCAGGGCAGGGCTTTCTTCATCGCGGCGATCCCGGCACGATACCACGGCAGGCGCACAACCAAGCGGGGCGGGCCGGACACGCAGGCTCGGAACCCCGCTTGCCCGATGCCGCCGCCCCGGCTATCGTGTCCATTGGAGAATCTTGCCATGAGACTTCGCTGGCGTCTGCCGTTCGCGCTGTTCGTGCTGGTGCTGCTGCCCCCCCTCGCCGCCGCCGGTGCGCCGCCACCGCAAGCCGCTCCCGCCGCCCGGATCGCCGGGCAGGCTGCCACGGCGGCGCTCACCGACGCCTTGCCCCTCGACCCGCAGATCACGACCGGGACGTTTCCGAACGGCCTCCGGTACCTGATCCGCGTGAACACGCTGCCGGAGAAGCGCGCCGAACTCAGGCTCGTCGTGAACGCGGGCTCGATTCTCGAGGACCCGGACCAGCTGGGCTTGGCCCACATGGTCGAACACATGGCGTTCAACGGCACGGAACACTTCGCCAAGCAGGAGATCGTGTCGTTCATGGAGTCGATCGGGATGCGGTTCGGCCCGGAGCTGAACGCCTTCACGAGCTTCGACGAAACGGTGTACATGCTGCAGGTGCCCACGGACAGACCGGGCATCCTGGAGAAGTCGTTCCTCATCCTGGAGGACTGGGCGCACAACCTCTCGTTCGACCCGAAGGAGATCGACAAGGAGCGGGGCGTGATCATCGAGGAGTGGCGCCTCCGCAGGGGCGCGGCCGCGCGCATGCAGGACCGCCAGTTCCCGATCCTGCTGCAGGGCTCCCGCTATGCCGAGCGGCTCCCGATCGGCACCACGACGTCGATCGAGACCTTCTCGCACGGCCGCCTGAAGCAGTTCTACGCCGACTGGTACCGCCCGGACCTCATGACGGTCATCGCGGTGGGCGATTTCGACAAGGCCGCGGTCGAGGCCCTGCTGAAGCAGCACTTCGCGTCCATGCCGGCCGCGAAGGCGCGGCGCCCACGGTCGGCATTCACGGTTCCGGACCACCCCGGCACGCTGTTCGCCATCGCGACCGACAAGGAAGCGACGTCGACGAGCGTGGCGGTGTACGACAAGCTGCCGCCCCGCGACGAGCGGACCGTCGGCGCGTACCGGCAGCAGATGGTTGACGCGCTCTACTCGGGCATGCTGAACCGCCGGTTCTCGGAACTGGCGCAGAGGCCCGACCCGCCGTTCCTCGCGGGCGGCGGCGGGCGAGGCCAGTTCGTGCGCGCCAAGGACGCGGTGACGCTGAGCGCCATGGTGAAGGAGGACGGCATCGAGCGCGGCCTGGACGCGCTGTTCACCGAGGCCGCGCGGGCCGAGCGGTTCGGGTTCACGGCCACCGAGCTGGAGCGCCAGAAGCTCGACACGCTGCGCTCGCTGGAACGCGCGGCCGCGGAGAAGGACAAGCAGCAGTCCGCGGCCCTCGCGTCGGAGTACGTCCGGTACGCCACGCAAGACGAACCCGCCCCGGGCATCGAGTTCGAGTACGCGCTGCACCAGCGGTTCATGCCCGGGATCACGCTGGCCGAGATCAACGCCGTCGGGAAGAGCCGGGCGAACCCCTCCGGCCGCAACCGCGTTGTCGTCGTGAGCGCGCCGCAGAAGGAGGGCCTGGCGGTGCCGGACGGGCCGACGCTGGCCGCCGTCATGGCGGGCGCGGCGTCGAAGTCGCTGACGGCCTACGTCGATACGGCGGCTGGCCTGACGCTGATGGCGACGCTCCCGACGCCCGGCTCGATCGCGCGGATCACCGAGAAGGCTGCGTACGGCATCACCGAGTGGAACCTGTCGAACGGCGTGAAGGTCATCCTCATGCCCACCACGTTCAAGGCGGACGAGATCGTGTTCCGGGCGACCAGCCCCGGCGGCACCTCGCTGGCGGGCGACGCCGACTACATCGCGGCGGCGACGGCGGCGTCGGTGGTCGGGGCCGGCGGGCTCGGCTCGCTCAGCGCGATCGAGCTGCGGAAGGTGCTGGCGGGGAAGGCTGCGACGGTGAGGCCCCTCATCGGCGAGCTGGAAGAGGGCCTCACCGGCAGCGCCTCGCCGAAGGACCTGGAAACGCTGTTCCAGCTGATCCACATGACCGTCACGCAGCCGCGCGCGGACCCGACGATCTTCGGCGTCCTCACGTCGCAGATGAAGACCATCCTGGCCAACCAGGCGGCGAACCCGGCATTCGCGTTCAGCGAGACGCTCCAGACGACGCTGTTCCAGAACCATCCGCGCGCGCGCCCGATGAGTGCCGAGCGCGTCTCGGACATGAACCTGGAGAAGTCCTTCGCGTTCTACAAGGACCGGTTCGCCGACGCCGGCGACTTCACGTTCGTGTTCGTCGGCAGCTTCGAGCTGTCGGCGATCAAGCCGCTCGTCGAGCGGTACCTGGCCTCGCTGCCCTCGCCCGGCCGGAAGGAGACGTGGAAGAACGTCGGCATGACGCCCGTCAAGGGCGTCGTCGAGAAGACGGTGAAGAAGGGCATCGAACCGCAAAGCCGGGTTGCGCTGGTCTTTTCGGGCCCCTTCCAGTGGAACCGCGACCAGCGGGTGGCGATCCGCGCGATGTCCACCATCCTGGAAACCCGCCTGCGCGAGACGCTGCGCGAGGCGCTCGGCGGCACTTACGGCGTGCAGGTGTCGCCGACGTACAACCAGATTCCGACCCAGCAGTTCCTGCTCAACATCGGCTTCGGCTGCGACCCTGCGCGCGCAGCCGAGCTGGTGAAGGCCGTTTTCAAGGAGATCGAGGCGTTCAAGGCCGCCGGTCCGACCGAGAAGCAGGTGAGCGACATCCGCGAGCAGCTCATCCGCGAGCTCGAGACCAATCTCAAGCAGAACGCGTACCTGCTCGGACAGATCTGGATCCGCTACCAGGTGCCGCAGGACCTGGGGGAGTTCTTCAACCTGGCCGAGTACTACAAGACGGTCGACGCAGCCCTCATCACGGACGCCGCGCGCCGCTACCTCGACACGGCGAACGTCGTTCAGGTGACGCTGCTGCCGGAGAAATAGGCTACCACTCGGAACCGGCGGCCTTGAGCTCGCAGACCAGGCGGGTCAGGTCGCCGGAGACCTTCAGCTTGGCCAGGCCTATCTGGGTTTGCCCCGGGGCCGAAATCGCCTTCTCCACCCACGCTCTGGCCGCGTCGGGGTCGGCGTCCTGGTAGCGCTGGTTCGCCAGGAACGCCAGGAGCGGAGCGGCGAGTTCCACTTTTGCCGCCCCGGTCTGCGCGATGAGCACCCGGATGTACTCGACCCGGCCCGGCACCTTGGCGTAGAGCTCGCCCCGGTACTGCACGAGCGGCGTCGACGACTCGCACACGTAGTGCCACGTGTCCCGTTCGAGCACCGGGTCCTTGCAGGCCAGGCCGCGCTCGCGGAAGCCCTTTGTGATGTCGCTCGCGTGCAGGCCGACGAGATGATCAGGGGCCGCAGGAACAGCGGACGCGGGAGACTCGGCGTCCCTGCCGCCGCCGCACGCCGCGGTGAGAAGCGCCAGACAGGCCATCGCGCACAGGGTTCGAGGGTTGCTGTTCATGTCGGCGATCTTACTAGGGGCTAGGGACTTGGCGCTAGGCGCCAGTTCGGCGCTGGGGCTAGGATAGGCGGGTCGCACCCCGTTCAGCCGAGGAGATCCGCCATGCACGCTCGCCGCATCACGCGTCTGTCCATGACAATGCCCGCCGCCGCGCTGGCACTCATCGCCCTGCTGGCCCTCCCGGCGTGGCTGGGTGCCCAGTCCGCGAGGCCCCCGGCGAAGGGCGCGGCCGCCGTGCCCCAGCGCGTCACGTCGACCGATCCGGCGCTCCGCCTGAAGGGCTTCGGTGCGCACGAGGCCATGAAACAGGCGTCCCCGTTCAAGGACCTGACGTGGCAGTTCCTCGGGCCGAGGAACATCAGCGGCCGGTCCATCGACGTCGCGGTCGCGGCCCCGCGCGGCAGGACCTACACGATCTATGTCGCCGCCGCGACCGGCGGCCTGTGGAAGACCGAGAACGAAGCCACCACCTGGCAGCCCGTGTTCGAGCAGGGGCCGGCGACGACGATCGGCGACGTGGCGATTGCGCCGTCGAACCCGGACATCGTGTGGATCGGCACAGGTGAGGCGAACATCTTCCGCAGTTCGCAGGCCGGCGCCGGCGTCTACAAGTCGGTGGATGCCGGGAAGACCTGGCAGCACATGGGACTCACCGACACGTACACGATTCCCCGCATCCTGATCCACCCCGCCAATCCCGACGTCGTGTATGTCGCGGCGTCAGGCCACGAGTGGACGAACAACGCCGAACGCGGGGTTTACAAGACCACCGACGGCGGCAGGACGTGGGCGAAGGTGCTGTTTGTCGACGCCAGGACCGGCGCCGTCGACCTCGTGATGGATCCGGCCGACTCTGACACGCTCTATGCGGCGACGTGGCAGCGCATCCGCCTGAAGTGGAACGACCCGCGCAACTTCGCGGATTACACCGGCAGCGGCGTGCACAAGTCGACCGACGGGGGCAGGACCTGGGCGCCGATCAACACGGGCCTGCCCGAGGCGAAATTCCGCGGGCGCATCGGCCTCGACGTGTGCCGCTCGGCGCCGAACGTTGTCTACGCCTTCGTGGACAACTACGAGTTGTCGCGCGAGCCGACGGAGGAAGAGAAGGCCGACCCCTACGGCCTGCCCTCGTCGGGCTTCATCAAGGGCGCGACGGTGTACCGCTCGGACGACAAGGGCGCGACGTGGACGCAGACAAGCGGCCTCACGCCCGAACAGAAGACGTTCATGGAGCGCCACTCGAACACGTACGGCTGGGTGTTCGGGCAGATCCGCGTGGACCCGAGCGACGCGAACACGGTGTATACGATGGGCCTCGGCCTGAACGTGTCGTACGACGGCGGCAAGACGTTCAAGCGGCTGCAGACCCCGGGGAGCGATCACCACGGTCTGTGGATCGACTCCGACAACCCGCGCTATCTGATCAACGTCTACGACCAGGGATTCGCCATCTCGTACGATCGCGGCGCCACGTGGAAGGACTCGCGGCTGACGCTCCCGCTGGCGCAGTTCTTCAACATCTCGTACGACATGGACATGCCGTTCAGGGTCTACGGATCGATGCAGGACCACGGGAGCTTCCGCGGCGTGGTGGATCTTGGCCGCGGCCGCGACCGGATCGCGCCGGTGGACTTTGAAAGCGCGCCGGGAGGCGAAGGCTCGACACACGCCGTCGACCCGCTGGACCCCGACATCGTCTACTCGTCGGGCTTCTACGGGACGCTGAGCCGCAGCGACCTCTCCAAGCCGCGCGGCAACCCGCTGCGATCCAGGAACCTCCTGCCCGCGCGCTTCCCCGACGAGCCGCGGTTGCGAGGAGAGTGGCTGGCGCCGACCATCATCTCGCCGCACAGCAGTAAGGTCCTCTATCACGGCATGCAGTACCTCATGATGTCGCGCGACCGCGGCGACACCTGGGAGATCATCAGCCCCGACCTGACCTACAACACTGCGGCGGAGATGGGCGATATCCCGTACCACACCATCTTCTCGATTTCCGAGTCGCCTCTGCGCGCCGGGCTGATCTACGTGGGCACCGACGATGGGAAGGTGCACGTGACGAGGGACTGGGGGAGGGGCTGGACGGAGATCATGGCCGGCCTGCCGTACCAGAAATGGGTGTCGCGCATCGTGGCTTCCGCCTTCGACATCGGCACGGTCTACATGACGCAGAACGGCAAGCGTGACGACGACTTCACGCCGTACGTCTGGAAGTCGGCCGACGTCGGCAAGACGTGGACGAGCATCGCGTCGAACATACCCGTCGGCCCGGTCAACGTGATCCGCGAGGACCCCGCCAACAAGGACATCCTGTATGTCGGAACTGACACCGGGGTCTACGTCTCGACTGACGGCGGGAAAGCGTGGCACACGATTGGCTCCAACCTACCCGCGGCTTACGTCCACGACCTCGTCATTCACCCGCGCGACAACGTGATGGTGATTGCGACGCACGGGCGCGGGATGTGGGTGCTCGACGTCGAGCCCATCAACAGGAAGTCGACCCGGCAGCGCCGTCTCTTCGGGAAATGAGCGGGGACTGAGATTCCGTCCCGGCCGGGACGGCTGGGCCCACCATCGTATTGCCGGGAATCCGTCGCGTGAATGGTCAAAACGTGTCGGATTTCCGCAATCAGCGCGAGAAGCGCCTCTCGTTGGTGTTGAATAATTTGCCACGTGTGAAAAATACGAACGTTTTCACGCCGCACCTCCTTGCTTGAACACAAATTCGGGCATTGAACTTGCGTTGGCAAGGTGTCGGCCTCCCGCCTACTCTCTAGCCGGCGCCAGCGGGGTCATCCCGATTGACTTCCGGCATCGCCCCCAAGGATCGGCGATGCCAGCCTCGAAAGGAGCGCCTTCATGCGTCGAACAGTGTTCGTCATGACGCTCGTGGCGGCCTTCGTCCTGCTCGGAGGCGGTCACGCCTTCGCGCAGGCGTCGGCTCCGTCGTCCACGTGGAGCGTCGCGGACTGCCAGGGCTGCCACGACACAGCCTTCAGTCCGATGTTCTCCCACAGCAAGCACGCGGGGCTCGAGTTGAGCTGCGCACAGTGCCACCAGAACGTTGGTGAGCACGCGAAAGCCCAGATGGCCGGCGACAGCAAGGGTCCCGTGCCGTCGATGAAGGGCCTCAAGTCCAGCCAGATCAACACCACCTGCCTGACCTGCCACGAGAAGGACAACCAGTCCAGCTACCTGAGCAGCATGCACGCGCGGCGGAACGTCGCCTGCACCTCGTGCCACAGCGTCCACAGCGCGAAGTCCGTGAAGTCGCAGCTGAAGACCAAGACGGACGTGGACACGTGCTACACGTGCCACAAGGACGTGCGCGCGCAGTCGCAGCGGACGTCGCACCACCCGGTGCGCGAGGGCAAGATGAACTGCTCGAGCTGCCACAACCCGCACGAGGGGGACCGGCCCAAGATGGTGAAGGCCGACTCCGCCACCGAGCTCTGCTACAGCTGCCACGCCGAGAAGCGAGGGCCGTTCGTGTTCGAGCACGCGCCGGTCAAGGAGGACTGCATGTCCTGCCATGCGCCGCACGGCTCGAACCACAGCCGGCTGCTGGTCCAGAAGGAACCAAGCCTCTGCTGGAACTGCCACTTCACCGGCTCTGGCCACTTCGGCTCCGGCGACAACTTCTCCACCGAAAAGGGCGTGCAGACGGCTCCGCCCGGGAGTCCTTCGGGCTTCCCGACCGTGAATTCGCGATTCATCGGGAGGGGCTGCAGCAAGTGCCACACCAACATCCACGGCTCCAACTCGCCCTCGGGCGCTTACTTTGTGAGGTAACCCATGAAACGAGCATTGACGCTGACGGCGCTCGTCGCCATGGGGCTTCTCGTGGCGAGTTCGTACGCGGCGGCGCAGAACGCGCCCGCCAAGACCACCGGCGGAGAAGTGTCCGTTGCCGTGCTGGGAGCGACCGACATCTCCTCGGCGAAGTTCTCGGAATACCGCGAGATTCCCACGGGCGTGTCGATCCCGTACATGAACCTGTTCTCGCAGCAGCAGGCCTTCGATTTCAACCTGCAGGCCTATAAGGTCCGGCAGAGCGACCAGCGCTACACCGGCTGGTTCGACACGTCGGCATTCGGCGTCGCGTTCGACTACAACCAGATTCCGCACAACATGGGCTACGAAGGACGCACCATGTATGCCGAGTCGGCCCCCGGCGTGTGGACCATGAGCCAGTCTCTGCGCCAGTCGCTGCAGACGGCTGTTCAGAACCAGTTGCCGACCTCGACCCGCACGTACGCGTTCTATTCGACCCTGTTGGCGCCGACACTCGCGTCGGCCAACAGCGTCGACATCTCGAGCCTGCGTCAGCGCGGCACGGCCGCGTTCGACTTCGGCAGGAAGCTGCCCTTCGACCTGTCGTTCACGTACCTGCGGGAGCTGAAGTCGGGCTACCGGGGGCCCGGCGGCGGGAACATCCGAGGCACCGTGAACCCGTCTTACGAAGTCATGAGTCCGCTGAACGAGCTCACGCAGGACATCGGTGTGCGGGCGGCCTACAACTTCAAGGCCGGTAACGTGTACGCGAGCTTCAACCGGAACCTGTACAACAACAGGGCCGACACGCTGACCATCGACAATCCCTTCCAGGCGTTCGATGCGCCGGTCGTCTCGGGCGTCGGCGGTCCTGCCAGCGACCGCATCGTCATGGCGCCGGACAACGAGGCCAGCACGGGCAGCGCCGGGTTCCTGCTCAAGTTCGCCAGACAGACCCGCATCGGCGGCGCCGTGTCGATGGCCACCTGGACGCAGGACGCGCCCTTCTACCCGTACACCGCGAACACGGCGGTGCTGACGCCCAGCGGGGCCGCTGCCGCCAGCCTTTCCACGCTGCAGCAGAAGTCATACAACGGGAAGGTCGACCGGGCGATGTGGAACTTCTCGTTCTCGTCGAGACCGGTGAAAGGGTTGGGCATCCGGGCGCAGTATCGGGCCTACGACCTGACCGACAAGTCGGGCCGGTGGGTCAGCACGGGCGACATGTCAGTCCCCCACCAGAACTGGAACGTCGTCGTGCCCAACGCCAGCCAGCCGTACGGCCGCCTGACGGCCAACCCGTACGACACCACGTCCTCGAAGTTCACGGCGTCGGCCAGCTACGACTTCGGCGACCTGACCCTGGAAGGCGCGTTCCACAACAACTCGCTCACGCGGACCTACCGCGAAGCGACCGAGGGCACGGACAGCGGCTACTTGCTCGCCGCGATCTACAGGTCGAGCGACTGGCTGAACTTCCGGGTCAAGTACGAAGACTCCACGCGAACGGCCGAAGGCCATACCGTCTACGGATATCAGATGGACGAGGCAGAGCGCGACATGACGCGCACCTGGCTTCAGGTCGACTTGACGCCGATCCCGAGCCTGGGCCTGTCGTTCGCGTACCAGCGCCGGAACGTGGACTTCCCGAACCGGCCGGACCGTGTTCAGGTGTCGGGCGGTGTGCCGGTCGCGGGCGCGCTGCCGATCCCCGGCACGCCGAGCGGACTGCTAGAGGCGAGCTACGACTCCTTCACCGTCGAAGCCGCCTACACGCCGAACGATCGAACGGATTTCCTCGCGTACTACACCTACGAGAAGGATGGGACCACGAACCAGTGGTCCACGACCACCGGCGCCAACCTCAATAATCTGCTCAACTACGTCAGCAGCAACAAGGCCGACACGTTCGGGGCCAACGCGAGGTTCGTGCTCGTCCCCGAGAAGTGGACCTTCTCGCTGATGCTGCAAAGCCAGCAGCTCGACGGCCTGATGGACATCACGGCGCGCGAGGCGGGCTCGTTCTACACGCCGGGCCGTACCACCCTCATTCCCGCGGGGCAGGGCGGCGCCGCGGACATCACGGATTGGGATGACACCGAGTTGACGACGTTCGGCGCGCAACTCGAGTACATGCTGGCCAAGGCCTGGACCATGTCTGCGGGGTACCTCTACGAGAAGTACGACTTCAGGGATGCGTACAACAGCACCGACCTCCTCATGCCGCAGGCGGTGTACATCTTCCTGAAGGCCGACAACGGCGCTTACACGGCCAACGTCGCTTACGCGAAGCTGAGCTACCGCTTTTAGGATAGGGGTTGGGGACGAGGCGCTAGTTCGAATGAAGACGGGCCTGGTTAAGGAAACGCTCCTCGCCGGGCCCGTCGTCTATCTGGTGCCGGGCTCAAACGTCAGCGCGGCGCCATTGGTGCAGTAGCGCCGGCCGGTCGGCCGCGGCCCGTCGGGAAAGACGTGGCCGAGGTGCCCGCCGCAGCGGCTGCAGTGGATTTCCACTCTCGTCATGCCGAGCGAACGGTCCTCGTTCGTGCCGATGGCGCCTTCGATGGCCTCATAGAAACTCGGCCAGCCGCTCCCGCTCTCGTATTTCGTCTCCGACGTGAACAGCAGCTGCCCGCAGCCCGCGCAGGCGAACGTCCCGTCACTGTGCTCCTCGAGAAGCGGGCTGGTTCCCGGGTACTCCGTATCGTGCTTGCGCAGCACCGCAAACTGCTTCGGCGTCAGCGACGCCCGCCACTCCTCGTCGGTCCTGACAACGGGGAAGATCCGGGTCGATTGCGGTTGGTCCTTGGGCATGGTGGTGTGCGCCTTCCAGGTCAGCGCCGCCGGCACCGCGGCGGCAGCCAGAATCGCGAGAACGAAGATGGTCCGCTGGGATCGCGTCATCGGGTGACCGTGGCGGTCACCTCGTAGGACTCCCAGCCGGGGCGGCAGGATTCAGCCTGGCGGCTCGGCTCGCGGAGGAAGGCGCGTCAGCGGGATGCCCAGTTCGCGAGCAACGGCCCGCAGCTGGTCCTGGACGATCCGCACGTTGCGCGGACCCATCCGCAGCAGCTGTTTCTGGGCCGGCGACAGCGCCTCGAGGTCGGCGCGCTCGTACCTGAACGACAGCACGCGCGGCCGAAGCGCGACTGGTTCCTCGACCACGGGCGTCTGGAGGAGGTGGGCGATGGCGCGCTCGACGGCGACGTCCAGCGCGCCCTCCGGGTGCCCGAGTTCCTTGTACGCCTCGACCAGCCGCGGCTTGAGCGTCGAGTACACCTGCGCCAGCCCGGCCGCGTCCAGCGCCGCCGCCGCATTGGCCATGCCGTCGTAGCGCGAATACGAGCGCGGATCGATCGTGATGGCGCCGCTCTCGTCGAGCGTGCGGAACGGCGACCGCGGAGCGAGGGCCCGGACATGCCTGGCGGGCGATGAGCCGTCCGCCACGTTCTCGACCGACACCACGAACGCGCGGATGAGGCCGTCGGTGGCCAGCCATGACGCCAGCGTCGGGCTCGACGAAAGCCTGCCCAGCAGTTCGCGGACGAGCGGATCGGTCAGCACGAGCGGCGGCAACTCGATGGGCTCGATAACCGGCCCCAGAGGCTCTCGCGCATCGGTCTGCGGCGCCGCCGTCGCCTGGGCGGCGGGTTCGGACGGGGGCGGCGGACCCGGCCGCCTCAACACGATGACGCCCGCCACGACGGCGGCGATGGCCAGCAGGAACGCGGCAATCCAGATGGGCGTGCGCGAACTCCGGTCGGGTTCCTGTCCCGGCGGCGGCTCCGGCTCGGAGCCAAGGCGGAAGTCGTCCAGCCTGTCCATGGTGTGCTCCTGCTACCGTGCTATTTAAACCCGAAACGCACCCTCGTGTCGTATTCTTTCATGCCGAGGTGAGACGATGGCGGCCTCTTCGCGGTACCCGGTTCCGGCGGCGGCGCACCGCGTCGAGCAGGAGATCAGCCGCAGCCGGTTCATCACCACCATCGGCCGCGCGCCCACGGTCGAGGCGGCGCAGGCCTTCATCCGCGCCGTCTCGGAGGAGTTCCGCGGCGCCACCCACAACTGCTGGGCGTACGTGGTCGGCCCGCCAGGCGACACGAGCCGCATCGGGATGAGCGACGCCGGCGAACCGCACGGCACGGCGGGCCGACCCGTGCTGAACGCGCTGCTCCACGCGCCGGTGGGGGACGTCGCGGCGGTCGTGACGCGCTACTACGGCGGCACGAAACTCGGCACGGGAGGCCTCGTGCGCGCGTACGGCGGCGGCGTCCAGGCGGCGCTCGCCACGCTGCCGGTGACCGAGCGCATCGAATACGTCTCGATGGCCGTCACCCTCGACTACGCGAGGCTCGCCGCACTGCAGCAATTGGCCGTCGAACACGAGGCCGAGATCCTGACGCAGAATTTCGCGGAGCAGGTGCGGGTCACGCTGAGGATGCCCGACGGGAACGCCGCCCGGTTCCGCGCGGCGCTCCTCGACGCGACGCGTGGGCAGGCGCTCCTGTCGGACGTCTAGCCGCTAGGCCTTGCTCCACTCGCGGATCCTGGCGATCTCGTCAGCCGGGATGTGCAGGAACTCCAGGAATTCCTGGTGCTCGGCCGGGGCGGCCTTCTCGAACTCGCGGTGCCAGCGCTGCATGGCGTCCTCGCTGAACCCGGCCGCGCGCATGATGGCGACGAACATGTCCTTCGTGATCATCTGATGCCTCCTGAAGTGGTGTGACTGTTGAAGCAGGCGCAGGATGGCCCGCTGGTGGCCGCGGAGGGCCTCGATCTCCGCGTCGATCTCCACGAGACGACGCTGCAGGATTCCAGCCGCGTCGCTCCCCCCTCGGTCGACGAGCGATCGGATGGCCCGCAGGCCGAGGCCGACTTTCCGGTACACGCCGATCCGCTGGACCCGCGCGACGTCCTGCTGGCCATACGCGCGGTAGTTGCCGGCCGTGCGCGGCGGTCGCCGCAGCAGACCGAGCGACTCGTAGTGGAGCAGCGTGCTGCGGCTGACGCCGCACAGCCTCGCCAGTACCGTCACGGTCATCGCGCCTCCAGGTTCAGGATCAACCTGTCTATGATAGACAGGTCAAGCGCGTTCCGGAACACGCCCTTGGCCGCCGCCGCCGTCCGGAGGTACGCTCTCCGGATGAGCGTCGGCCCGGCCCCTGTGGTGTGGAAGCGTGCCGCGATCTACGGCAGCCTCTGGGCGGCGTCCGAGATCGTCGTCGGCAGCTTCCTGCACAACCTGCGCATCCCCTTCGCCGGCAGCTTCCTGGCCGCGTTCGGCGTGCTCGTGATGACGGCGGGGCACCGGTCCTGTCCGGAGCGGGGCCTGATCTGGCGCTCGGCGGTTGTCTGCGCGCTGATGAAGTCCATTTCGCCAAGCGCGGTGATTCTCGGGCCGATGGTCGGGATCGCGATGGAGGGGGTGCTGCTCGAAGCGTGCGTCCGCCTGCTCGGCGGCCATGCCGCAGGATACCTCGTCGGCGGCGCGCTCGCCGTCAGCTGGTCGATGGTCCAGCGCATGCTGACCGCGCTCATCGCCTTCGGTCCGGATGTGGTCCGCCTCTACGTCGAGGCCTACAACTTCGCGTCCCGTTCGCTGGGCGTCACGCGCTTCGGCCCCTTCGATCTGATCGCCACGCTCATCGCCGCCGAATGGGTCGTCGGCGCCACGGCCGCCGCCCTGGGCCTCTCCATCGCCCGCCGGGCCACCCGGACGCCGGCCGTGGCGACGTTCTCCGGCGGCGCCCTCGGCTTCGCTGCCAGCGCCCCGATCATGGCTGAAGGCTCGTGGTCGATCGGCCGCCTGGGACTCGTGTCGGCCGCCCTGCTCGGCGGCATGGCCGCCCTGACGATCGCGCCGCTGTGGTTCGGTGCGATGTCGGTGGCGGCCTTCGCGGCCTTCGTGCTGAAGACCTACCCGCGCGCCTCGGCGCGCGTCCGGCGTCCGATGCTGTGGGTCGAGCTCGCCGGCGTCATGCTGCTGGCCGGTCTTCTGCTCGGCGGGATGCGCCACGGCGCCTCGGGGCTTGCCGAGGGCTTGCAGGCGGGATTGGCCATGGTGCTCAGGGCGGTCCTCGTCCTGTTCGGCTTCACCGCCGTGTCGGTGGAACTGCGCAACCCGGTGATCCTGTCGTGGGTCGAACGCCGGCGGATGCGCGGCCTGTCGGATGCGCTCGGCGTCGCCTTCGGCGCGCTCCCGGCCTTCACCGCCGTGTTCGCCCGCCCCGACGTGACATGGCGCCGGCCCGCCGGCCTGGCGGCGATGCTCATCGCGCAGGCCAACGCGCTCGCCGAGAACCAGGGCGCCGCCGGCCGCCGCCGGCTGTTCATCCTCAGCGGCGACACGGGTTCGGGCAAGACGACGCGCGCCGCCGGCGTCGTCGAAGGGCTGAGGGCGCGCGGCCAACGCGTCGCGGGCATTCTCGCGCCGGGCCTGCTCGACAGCGGGCGGCGCACCGGGTTCGACATCGTCAACCTGGCCAGCGGGGAGTCGGCGCAACTGGCGAGAGAGAACGCGGGCGGTTCGGGGGCGCACGCCCAGTGGAGCCGGTTCGCCTTCGCGCCCGAGGGACTTGCGCTCGGCCGCCAGGCATTGGGCCCCGACTCACGCGGCGCCGATGTCGTGGTAGTCGACGAGGTCGGGCCGTTCGAACTCGCGGGTGGAGGGTGGGCGCCGGCGCTCGACGACCTGATGCGCGGCGACGGGGGGCCCGTGGTGCTGGTGGCGCGATCGTCGATCGTGGACGCAGTCAGGCGGCGTTGGGGCTCGGCGGGCACCGTCGTGTGGGATGCGGCCGCCACGCCGGCGAACGAGATCGTCGAGGTGATCACGAAGGCACAGGAACTTTCCAGCCCCTAGCCCCTAGCCCCTACTTCCGCGGCATGTCCTCGGTGAACCGCCAGTCCTCGATCGGCACGTTCCGCTTCACGTCGGTCCAGGTGAATGGCGTCCGCGTTTCTCCCTGGCGCGTCTTCGTGATCTCCAGAATGCGCGTGGGCAGGAGCATGCCGTCGAACGCCTTGAAATCCCAGTACACCCGCGTTGTCTGCGGCGTCACTTCCTGGAGAAAACGCCCGGTTTCCTGGTCGATGTACAGTTCGCGGCGCTCGGCCCCGACCGTCGCGGCGACGACCCAGACTTTGCGTGGGGCCTGCGTCGGGGGCGTGTCCGCCGCGGCCCCGGCAGGCGGCCACGCCAGGCC
>JAWOGY010000189.1:0-3235 GCA_046496425.1 Vicinamibacterales bacterium | reverse complement strand
ATCTAGGCGGCAGGTACGTTAGAGTACCCTCACTCACCCGTTACTGTTCTGCTCATCGGCAAGGAGGAATCAGCATGCTCTCGACGTGGACCTCAGCGACCGCCGTCCTCCGGCGCATCGGCGTCGCCCTCATGCTCACCGCGTTCGTCGTGACGGCGTCGGCTGGTCTGGCACAGGCCCAGCAGGCTCCGGCGGCCGCGCCCGCGCAGGCCGCGCCCGCGCCGCAGGCCCGTGTGTTCACGGGAGATCTCGGGCTGATGTTCAACGTGATCAAGCCGGACAAGACCGCCGAGTTCGAAATGGTGATGGGCAAGCTGAAGGAGGCGTTCGCGAAGAGCGACGACCCGGTCCACAAGCAGATGGCCCAGGGCTGGCGCATCCTCAAGAACCCCGAGCCCATCCAGGGCGGCAATTACCTCTACGTGTTCCTGATCGACCCCGTGGTGAAGGACGCCGACTACACGGTGTCTCGCGTGCTGGCCAAGGCGTTCCCGGTCGAGGTGCAGGAGCTCTTCAAGGTCTACAGCGCGTGCTTCGCCGGCGGCGTGACGCTGCAGAACTACGTCAACGTCGTGGATATGAAGTAGGCAGACGCCGGGACGAAGCGCCCGGACGGACGGGGTGTTCCCGCGCGGGAGCGCCCCATTCGTGTCTCTGGGCGGTCCAATCGGCATCCGGCGCGGAGGGTTGGTGAGCAAGGGCCGTTTCTATGCGGCGCACGCCGCGGCGTTTCGTGCCGACCTCGTGTCCGCCGTGCCGAAGGGCGCGGTTCGCGACTGGCATCGCCGCGAGCCCCGCCGCCACTTCGCGGTGGCCGCACGGCAGTTCGTCCTGCTCGGGATCGCCACGTGGGCGCTCGTCCGTTTCGAACACCCCGCCGTCTGGATTCCGCTGGCCGCCGTGCAGGGTTTCACCGTGTTCAACTTCACGGTGCTGCTCCACGAGGTGGTGCACCACGCGGTGTTTACGCGCCGCCGGCCGGCGCTGGAGCGGTTGCTCGGCTTCGCCTACGCGATTCCCAGCGGGATCTCCGCCTCGCAGTTCACGCGCTGGCACCTCGATCATCACGCCGAACTCGGATCGGCCGCCGACGACCCAAAGCGCCGGCACCTCTCGCCGGCGATCAACGCGCGGTGGCTGAAACTCCTGTACTGCACGCCGGCGCTGTTTCCGATTTACTTCCGGGCGGCCCGGCGGGAAACGGCAACCTACGGGGAGGCCCTCCGGCGCACAATCGGGCGGGAGCGCCTGGTGTCGATCGCGTGCCACCTGCTGGCGCTCGGCTCGCTCGCGTGGCTGTTCGGCTGGGCCGCTGCCGCGCGCGCCTACCTCGTCCCGGTGTTCCTGGTGTTCCCGGTGGCCTTCACGCTGAACCGCCTCGGCCAGCACTACAGCATCGACCCGGCGGACCCCGCCGGATGGAGCACGCTGATGCGGGGGCACTGGTTCTGGGACCGGGCCTTCCTGAACTCCAACTATCACCTCGAGCACCACTACTTCCCGGGCGTGCCGATGTACCGGTTGCCCGAGGTGCAGAAGGCGCTCACGCCGTACTACGCGCGCAAGGGCCTGCCCTGGCGGACCTACGGCCAGCTGGTTCGCGGCTGGTTCATCGAGAACCGCGCGCCGCACACGAACTGGAGAAGTAGCCAGTAGGCAGTAGAAGCAAGGAGCAAGAAGCAAGAAGACAGAAGACAGAAGACCGAGACAGCGCGTCCGCTGCGACACTGTCGGCCCCAACCCCGGCAGGTCAGGGGGATGGCCGGGGTTGCCGCGCCGTAGCCCTGGGAGGAGGTCATGTCCACCGGACCAGGGCGAAGGCGGGCGAGCCCCGGGCCACGTGTGCTACATTCCCTCCGATGGACTTCCGTCCCACCGAGCAGCAGCAGGTCTTGCGCCTTGCCGTTCGCGAGTTCGCCGAGGCCGAAATCCGTCCCTTCGTGCGCGAGTGGGATGCGCTCCAGGCGTTTCCGCGCGCGCTCGTCGGGAAGATGGCGGCGCTGGGCCTGATGGGCATCCAGTTTCCCGAAGAGTACGGCGGAGCCGCGATGTCCGCCATCGACTACTGCATCTGCGTCGAAGAGCTGGCGCGGGTCGACCCGTCGGTGTCGCTGTCGGTTGCGGCCCACAACGGGCTGTGCGCCTCGCACGTCGCGATGTTCGGCACCGAGGCCCAGAAGCGGCAGTATCTGGTCCCGCTGGCCACGGGCGCGTGGGTCGGCGCCTGGGGGCTCACCGAGCCGACGGCGGGGTCCGACGCGGCGGGGATCCGCGTCTCGGCGGTCCGCGACGACGACGGATGGGTGATCAACGGAACCAAGACGTTCATCACCCACGGCAGCATCGGCGACGTGATGGTGGTGATGGCGGTCACCGACAAGGCCCGCGCGCACCGCGGCATCTCGGCGTTCATCGTCGAGCGGGGCAATCCTGGGATGACGCCCGGCCGCAAGGAAGACAAGCTCGGCATGCGCGCGAGCGACACGAGCGAAGTGATGTTCCGCGGCTGCCGCGTGCCGGCCGACGCGCTGCTCGGCGCCGAGCACGAGGGGTTCATCAACACGCTGCAGGTGCTCGACGCGGGCCGCATCGGCATCGCGGCGCTCGGCGTCGGCCTGGCGCAGGGCGCGTACGAGACCGCGCGCCGCTACGCCCTCGAGCGCACGCAGTTCGGTCAGCCGATCGCGGCCTTCCAGGCGACGCAGTGGAAGCTGGTCGACCTGGCCACGCGGATCGAGGCGGCGCGCCTGCTGACCTACCGCGCGGCCTTCCTGAAGGACCTCGGCGTCCGCACCTCGCGGGAGTCGGCGGAGGCCAAGCTCTTCTCGAGCGAAGTGGCCGTGCGCGCCTCGGAGGAGTGCGTGCAGATCCACGGCGGCTACGGCTTCGTCAAGGACTACCCGGCCGAGAAGTTCTTCCGCGACGTCAAGCTGACGACCATCGGCGAAGGCACGAGCGAGATCCAGCGGCTCGTGATCGCGCGCCAGCTCCTGGCGGCGTCGGCGTAGCGGGCCATGGCGGACCCGTCGAACCCGCCGGCCGCGTCCTCGCTGGGCGCGCGCGTCCGCGCCGGCGACGCGCGGGCCATCGCGCGCGCCATCTCGCTGGTCGAAGACGGCGAGCCCGGCGCGGCGGCCCTGATTGGCGAACTGTTCCCCGCCACGGGCCGCGCGTATCTCGTCGGGGTGACCGGGCCCCCGGGCGCGGGCAAGAGCACGCTGGTGGACCGGCTCTC
>JAWOGY010000255.1:0-6930 GCA_046496425.1 Vicinamibacterales bacterium | reverse complement strand
GGGAGGACGGCGCGACGATTCAGCTCTTCCGGCTGGACGCGACGGGACACGCGCGGCGGGTGGCGGTGACGCTGGGCCGGGTGTCGGCAAGCGCGGTGGAGATCCGGGCGGGCCTGCAGCCGGGCGATCAGGTGGTGCTTTCGGACATGGCGCAGTGGGATGACGTGGACCGGGTGCGGGTGAAATAGGCTCGGCCGGCCCGTCGCGGGCCGGCCGGCCACGGCAGCCCGCGGGTCTGGCGAGCCTCGCGGCGGGGGCCGCGAGCGGCGAGCGGGGTCGAGGGACGACAAGCTCAGGGCGTTCTGAGCCTGGCGGAAGGACGCGCTACGCCGACCGCGCCAAACGCACCATCCATCCCTTCGACGGGAAGGTCGTCGACGGGACGGCGAGGATGTCTTCGCCGTCGCGGACACGACTCCCTCCAAACGGACGGATGCTGCGCCGATGCTGGTGCTGCTCAGGGCAATAAACGCATCGCCACGCCGTGCAGCCTGACGGCGTTCCTGGCGCAGTGCTCATCGCCGTCAGTCCATCCGCAAACAGAAGCCGCCGAATTCAGTACACCCTTCGTCGGTGATGGCGATACAGTCGTTTGCTCCAGCGGCCTGCCAGTGTGCGCAGCAGGGCACTGGGTCTCCGCCGAGAAAACAGAACGAACAAATGCGGCAGTCGTTCTCCGTTCGGCCCACCACGGGCACTGCGACGCTGGCCGCGATCACGGCGATTAGCAGCAGGCGGATGTGAGTTCTCGCACTTGAGTGTGTGTGCATGGGTACCTCCTCGAGTCGCCTGTATCCGGTACAAACGGCCACATTCGAGTCGAGCGGGACATCGTCACTGGTTGCGGTAGCAGAACCCGCCGCTCTCAATACACTCGTCGTTGACCGCCAGACAGTCACTCGCGCCAACTACGACGTAGTGCTCCCAGCAAGGCACCATTTCTCCCCCCAGGACACAGAAAGCGCAGTCCTGACAGTCGTGCTGCTCACGGCCCGCCACGGGCGCAATGGCGCTCGCCGCCACGACAACGAGTGCCAGGAGCAGTCGGATGAGAGCGCTCGCTTTCCTCGTCTTACTCATGGGTCTCTCCTTTCAGCGATGCGTGGGTCGCACGGCACAAGAACTGCCTTTCAAGTCACAACCAGACAAATTCCACGATCCACTGGGCTCCGGCATCGACGGTCGCGGGTCGTCCTGCGTTGGCCTGGCGAACCCGATCGGCCCCCTCCCTTTACCGGCTGCGGCCTCTCGACTCGCCGCGCGCATGCCCGGATCGTGAGGCGGCGGCTACCTTCCCAGCAGCAACCAGATGTCAGCCCGGGTGACTCCTCGCGAGATCAGAGCTCCTGCGACGAGGCGGCATTGCAGCGTCATCTCCGGATAGCAGTCGATGGCAATGACGCGAGCTGCTGTCAGTTCCTGCGCACGGCTCTCTACCTCGTCCGCCGGGATGTTAACTGCACCGGCTCGGTGGCCTCTACTGAACAGGTCACGTGCGCGGATGTCGACAATCTGCAGTCCCCCGTTCTTCTCCAGCGAGGCAAGGTCTTCTGGTCGCCCCTCGATCACCCCGCGCTTCCGGGAGCTCGAAGGGCCCGACGCCGCTGGTCCCGATACTTCTGGTCGACTTCCGCGAATCTCAAAGTAGAACGTCAGCTTGGTGTCCACACGGGTGGGGACCCGCCTCGATGATCGCGAGTCCAGTAGCTCAGTCGGCGCGAATCTCCAGGCCATGGCCGCCACCCTGACCGCCTCGCGCATCGATTCGCACGGGGCTGACAGGACCTTGACGCTCTCCACCTGCCCACGATCGTCGACACGTACTTCGGCCACAGCGACTCCGCTGACACCCTTCTGCACACAGTCAGCTGGGTAGATCGGCAGGACTGACCTCACGGCGTTCGCTCTCATCGAGAGTTCCGATATCGACACCAGGCGACTCTGGCTTCCTGCCGCCTGGTTCATGACGGAGCCTGACTGAGTCCACGGCGACCCGACACCGAAGGTCACAGCGAAGAGCAGGGTTGTGACGAGTCGCCACACGGGTGGCAGGACAACACAACACGTTTCCATCTCATCCCTCCACCTGTAACGCACGAACCGGATCCACCCGGGTCGCGCGAAGGGCCGGGACACTGCACGCGAGTACCCCAACGCTGAAGAAGCCCAGCGTCGCCACCGCCAGCACCAAGAGGTCAATGCCCTCCAGCCCGAACAGAAGAGACCTCACGAGCCTCGCGAGGCCGAAGGCCAGCCCGGTTCCCAGAGCCCATCCAGCCGCGAGCAAGAGCATGCCGCTCCGCAGCGCAAGCCGCCAAGCATCCAGACGTGTGGCCCCCAGGGCCATCCTGACACCAATCTCATGCGTCCGTTGGCGCATGAGTTGAGACAGGGAGCAATACACCCCGATCATTGCCAGACAGAAGGTCAGCACGCCCACCAGGCCGAACACGCTCGCACCGAGCCTCCACGAGCGGGTCTGAGGATCCATCAGACTCGTCACCGAGACGGCATCGACGGGAATGCCCGGCGCGGCGGTCTCGGCGACGGACGCCACCGACGCCAAGTCGCCGAGGCCGCGACGGGTTCTTGCGAGGACCACTCGCCCTTCGTAGCGCATGCCGAAGAGTTTCGCCTGGGCGGCGGGAATGAACACCTCCGGGGTGGGCTCGGCAATCCTCCGCGCGCGCTGGGATTCGACGATGCCAACGATGCGAGCGCATTCGTCGCTTCCCCTAAGGAAGGCGCACGTCCCAAGAGCCCTCTCGCCTTGCCACACCCGTTGAGCCAGCTCGCGGGACAGGACGATGACCGGAGGACCACTAGCGGAATCCGACGCCAGGAAATCTCTCCCGGTCAAGAGGGGGGTTCCCATCATGCGGAAGTAGCCGACGGAGACGGCATTGATCGCCGCCAGCTCCGGTCGAGCTCGCGCCGATCGCCGCAAAGCAACATAGCTCTGGGGCATGGTGTCGTGCGGCGCGTACGACGTCAGCGCCACGCGGGCCTGACCCAGATGAAGCTGCATCCGGCGGTAGACCGCGTCTCGATGGGCCCTCAACGAGACGTCGTCGTCGCTGATCGAGCGGATGGGATCGAGCGTGATGGCGACGAGGCCGCTGTCATCGAACCCGACCGCAGAGCGGAGTCTCGTGATGCTCTCCCAGAACAACCCTGAACCGATGATGAGGGCGAATGCCACGGCCACTTGCGCGACGATAACCGCCGCCCTCAGCCGGGCGCGGCCCCGGCCGACTCGAGGGTCGCTCTTCAGGAGCGTGGCGGCGTGGTCTCGGGTCGCCTGCCAGGCTGGCGCCATCCCGGTGAGCGTGCAGGCGAGGAGTGCCGCGGCGCTCGTCAGGAGCCAAAGCCGGGCGTCGAAGAGCGTGGGTGACGGCGCCGCCGGGAAGTAACGGCCCAGGCTGATGCCGACCGCCAGGGCCGTGCCCCATGCCGCGGCCGCGCAGATCGCGGCCGCGGCCACACTCTCTCCGATCAGCGACCCCGCGAGGCGCCAGGGAGGAGCACCCAGGCAGGCGCGAACCGCGAACTCGCGGCGGCGGCCGACTGCGCTGATGGCGAACAGGGCCACGGCGTTGGAACACGCGATGAGCAGGGCCACCCCGGCACCGGCGACCAACCACGCGAGTATGGCGCCGTTATGTCTCAGCACACGGCGGCCGGACGCCAGCACGGGCTCAACCCTCAGGGCGTCGGTGCCGGCGGACGATGAGGCCTGGAGTGTGTTCAACTCCGCTTGGGCTTGGCCGACGCTGATGCCGGGTCTCACGCGGCCCACCACGCGCATCGAGAAGTACCCTGAGCTGAACGGCATGCCAGCCCCGAGACTCGAACACGTCTCTCTCAATGGATCCAGGGGAATCCAGACGTCGACGTCCGATGCTCCGAGCCCTCTGAACCCCGTCGGCGCGACGCCGATGACGGTGTACTTCCGGCGGCGTAGCGTGACCTGTTTCCCGATCGCCTGCGACGCGCCTGCGAAGTGGCGAATCCAAACCGAGTGGCCGATCACGGCGACCTCCGCAGGCGCATCCGCGGCGGAGAATACGCGGCCCCTGACGGGCCGGACCCCGAGCACCGGAAGGTAGTTCCCCGTGACACACTGGACGGCGACGGGGGCGCTCGTATCCGCCGATTCCAGGTGCATCGTCGTCGCTGCGTAGCCCGCTAGCTCAACGCTCCGGACTGACCCGGCCAGTTCCAGGTACGCGTCATAACTCGAGATGCCCGCGACGCTGATGACGCGTTCCGGCTCCGCGACGTGCGGCGGGATTGGGAACATCAGCGCCACCACGAGATTCAGCACCGCGACGCTCACGCCCACAGCGGGGCCAAGCACCAGGATCACGACAGGTGCCGGCGAGCCGGGAGCGTAGAAACGGCGCAGAGCGCGCCGAGGCGTCCCCATCCAATCCCCCTGCCTACTCGAGTCCAGGAGATCCTGCCGGCTCTGATCTTCCCCCGTCACGCAGGACGGGTCTGCGGAATCCACTCCGGTGCCTCACGCACAGCGGGAGGCGTCGTGCTCACGGCAGGAGAACCGTCACTGGACTCGTGATTGCGTCCGAGAGACTTCTCGCGGTCACTCGACAGCGAACCGCGCTCAATCCGTTGCAGTCGATGACGATAGGAGGCCGGCCGGCGAGTTCCTTTGCTGTACGCGTTGCGAGCTCATCCCATGGGATGTTCAGCGCTCCCTGCCGGTGGCCTTGTGCGAAGGCCACTCTGTCTCTGACGTCCAGCACAAGCAACGCCTCCGTTTTCTGCCGTCGTGCCAACTCAGCTTCATCGATTTCCTCGGCGAATGCCGAATTATCAAGCGGGGGCCCCTGCGCTTCGAGCGCGCGCCCAACGATAGCAAGACGTGTTGCGCCGTCAGTTCGACCGAGCTGGACGTCCGTAACGCGGCCGAACGAATCGACCACCAGGACGGTTGGAATGACCAGAAATCCCAACCGTTCCGGACTCCCATGCGAGACGACGTGCGGGGCCTCGATACTCCTGGTCGTCAGCCATTGTCGAACGACTTGGGCGCTGTCTGCAGTCACGATGGTCAAGCGGACCGCCCGATCGTCCTGGACTCGTTGGCGAGTTCTGCGTAGAACGGCGCTTCGAGTTCGCACTCTCGGCAACTAATGGCCAGGCGAAGCACAACGTGCCGCTGCGCAGTACTCCAGTCCACACCCGGGATGACGAGTTGTGTTCCTCTGGCGATCAAGGGTGGGGCCGCCTCCCTTGGGGCGGAAGAGACCGTCGACGCGAGGTTCCAGAGACTGACGCCTGCCGCAACGAGCAGTACGGAGTCCACCAGCGCCCAGAGGCGTGAAAAGCGCCTGGCGGCCACTGCGTTGCTCACAGGCGGGAACGCCGCGGCTTCGCCGCCGTCGCGGGCGTCACGCGTCTCTGGGGTGCTGGGCCTGCTGAACACGTCCCGACGCATGAATAGCTCCCTTGGCCGGAGCCCGCCGGCCGTTGCTCGGCCGATACTCTGGGTGGTCGCGCTTTGGCACGACGTGTCACGGCAACGCTCCGGCGCCGCTTCTCGTCCTTGGCTGCGAAGCATCACGATCATCCATTCCCGGCGCTGCCAGTTCAACCACGAAGGTGTATCCGGATTAATCAAAACGGATCCGAATCGAGCACGGCGTGCATGGGCGGACCGGAAGGTGAATCAGCAGGCGTCTGCCGGCCGGGTTGGCCTCGCGAGTGGGCGTTCGCCCGCGGCCTCCTGCGCTCGCGGCGAATGGCGCCCCACCGGCGTTCAGCAGGCGGCCGATCGTCCAGGGGCGTCAATTGTCTGACGGTCGCGGCGTGTCCAGGCCTGCTGCCGGGCCCCGGCGGACACGCCAATCGACGACAGGCGGGTCGGTGGCGGCTGTTGTCACCTCTTGGCGGCTCTTGTCAGTTGCGCAGACGCATGTCGGGGCCTATCTTGGCGCCATGGCCGCACGGCAGTTGACGGCGTTGCCTGTCCGGCGCAACGCCTGAGGAGGTTCGGGATGGTCTATGATGCCTGGCTCGTCGTCCGGGCGGCGGCCGCGGCGCTGAGCACCGCGCCGGCGCGGCGGCTCGGGGCCGTCGCGGCGGCGTGCGGTGTCAGCCGGTACACGCTGATGCGGGCGTGCCTGCAGTGCGGGGCGGGGTCGGCCCGCGATCTGCGGGACGCCGTCCTGCATCGCCGCATGCACGCGCTGATGACGGCGGTGCCGCCGAAGTCCATCAAGGAGATCAGCGACGTGTTGGGGTTCGCGACGCCGCAGTCGTTCGCGCGATGGCTGAAGCGTACCGACGGCGTGGCCCCGACGGCGCTGCGCGCGGCGCTCTGTCGGCGGCAGGCTCCGGCCGCCCGTGGGCGGGGTGTCGAGGCAGGGACGCGCGACCAGGTGGTGCTCTCGGACATGGCGCAGTGGGAGGACGTGGACCGGGTACGGATCAAGTAGGAGGACGCGACGATGACGACAGCCTTGGCGGCGACGGCCACGGATCGTGCTCCCGCGACGGCAGCGGCCCCGGCGCCGCTCATCCGGCTGCGGCAGGTGACGAAGGTCTTCTACGCGGAGGACGTGGAGACGCACGCGCTGGCGGCGGTGGACCTCGAGATCCACGCCGGCGAGTACGTGGCGGTCGCGGGGCCGTCGGGATGCGGGAAGTCGACGCTGCTGTCGATCCTGGGCCTGCTCGACACGCCGACGTCGGGGCAGTACTGGCTGCAGGGCGAAGCGGT
This sequence comes from Vicinamibacterales bacterium, assembly GCA_046496425.1. GTDB lineage: Bacteria > Acidobacteriota > Vicinamibacteria > Vicinamibacterales > JAKQTR01 > JAKQTR01. The sequence continues at coordinate 185 of JAWOGY010000255.1, read as the reverse complement.
GGAGGCGTTGACGTTCAAGGCGCGGGCCCGGGCGCGGAACCGCGCCATCGGCTTCATCTTCCAGAGTTTCAATCTGATTGGCGATCTCTCCGTGGCCGAAAACGTCGAACTGCCGCTCACCTATCGCGGCCTGACACCGGCGGAGCGGCGGCCGTTGGTCGCGGCCGCGCTGGAGCGCGTGGACA
>JAWOGY010000254.1:0-3183 GCA_046496425.1 Vicinamibacterales bacterium | reverse complement strand
CGTGGCCGCCGCCAGCTGGGCCTCGCTGTCGCGGGCCTCCATGAACTTCCTTCTGACGTGCGCCCAGCACGCCGCCTGCCGCATGCCCGGCCGGTCGAGCACCTCGTTGTAGCCGGCGTAGCCGTCCACCTGCAGGATGCCGACCCAGTCCGCCAGGTAGCCCGTCGGGCCGTCCCGGCTGCGGCTGGTGCGGAAGTCGTAGAGGACGTCCTGCCGATCGCCGACGTAGACCCACAGGTAGTCGCGTTTGGCCGGGCCGTGCTCGACGGGATCCAGATAGCGGACCGGAGTGTCGTCGGACTGGATCACGGCCGAGCGCAACAGCTCCTGCCGCATTGCCTCGACGACCGGCCGCAGGTGCCAGCTCGCCTAGGCGATCCAGTCGCACAGCGTGCCCCGGTCCAGCGGCACCCCCTCCCGGCGGTAGATCTGGCCCTGGCGGTGCAAGGGCAGATGGTCGGCGTACTTGCCGACGATCACGTGGGCGAAGACGTCGGGTCCGGCCTTGGCCTTCTCGACCAGCCGCGGCGGCAGTTCCGGCCGTCGCACCCCCTCCTGGCACTCCCGGCAGGCGTACTTGATCCGAACGTACTGCCGGACGTAGAAGCGGGCCGGCTGGCGGCCGAGCTCCTCGGTGACGTCCTCACCGATCGGCCGCATCGGCTCGCCGCAGCAAGGGCAGCTCAGGTCCTCGGGGCAAATCTCGATCCGCTCCCGCGGCAGGCTGGCCGGCAGCGGCGTCCGGCCCGGGTGCTCACGTGGCGCCCGCCGATTCGCCTTCGGGGGCTCCTCGGCGTCCGGCGCCTCGAGCAGGTGGGGCGGGATCTTCACCTCGGGTGCATCCGCCTGCTTCTCCTGCTCCAGCACGAGCAGCAGTTGGGCGGGATCGGCCTTCTCGCTGCGGCGGCCGAAGAGGCGCCGTAGCAGCCGCTGCAGGCGGTCCTGCAGGGCGAGCTTCTGGCGCTCGAGATCTTGGATCTGCTCGCGCTGCTGCTGGACGATGGCCCGCAGCCGCTCGAGTTCGCTTGCAGTAGAGTGTTCGCGTCGGTCCATGCGGTGATCGTATACGACCTGGCAGCCCAGTCCAGTAATATAACTTACATTGTGCTGAGGACGATTGGCGTACCAGCGTCGGCGCCGCGCCTCGCGCACGTCCAGCCCGCCCAGAAGTAACATCGGCTCCGCCGCCGAGAACTCCGCCCTGGCGCCGGGGCCGTCCGGCCAGGCGAAGGTACCGCGCTCGAGGCGCTTCGCGAACAGCCAGAAGCCGCTGCTCTCCCAGAGCAGGATCTTGAAACGGTCCTTGCGTCGGTTGCAGAAGACGAACAAGTGGCCAGAGAGGGGGTCCTCGCGGACCACCTCCCGGACCACCCCGGCCAGGGTGTCGAACGACTTCCGCATGTCGGTGGCGCCGACGGCCAGGAAGATGCGGACGTTCTGGGGGATCGTCAGCATGCGGCCAGCACCTTCAGGAGGCGACCGAGGGCGGCGACGTCGAAGTCGGCGGGAATGCAGAGCCGGCGACCGTCGTCGAGGACCAACTCGAAATCGGCGGGCCGAAAGGCGACAACCGGCATCGAGACGGGCAGGAGCTGGGGGCCATTCGCTGGCGGCTCGAGCCGGCCGCCGGACCGCTCGCGGTGGCGGCGCAACTATTAAGCCACTTCCGCCTGACGCCCTACCACCGGAGAACCTCCCGACCTTCGTGTCTGCGTTTGCGAGCGCTCTTGCCGCAGCGGACGCGAAACGGCCCGTCGCAGTGAACCAGCGCTCCGGCACTCCTTTTGCGCCCGGCATCGGGCCTCACACCGAATCACGGACTGTGTCCCTCGTCATGCGTGAACTGGCGTCGCTACCCACCTCCTCGTACCGCGGCGCCTACGCGCTTGAGGTGCCGTATCCCGCCGCCAAGCGCAGCAAGTGTGACCTGTGCCTTGGCCGCGGCGCCGGCTCAAGACGACATCAGCACGCGCCGAATTCCGGCCCCCCGCAGGAGAAGCAGCCGGCTACAGGACCCCGTCACAACACCCGCCGCAAAAACCTCCCCAGCCGGTGCTGGAAGCCGGAATACTGCGGGATGTGCTGCTCGAGGTCCTCCTGCGTGGCAGCAGGTCCGCCTTCCAGTTGAACGTGTGGCTCACGTAGCCCTCTCCGCTGAGCAATTTGTCGATCAGCTTCGAGCGCCTGTCGGCTTGTTTGCTTTCGAGGAACCGCGTGCTTTCTTCGAGACTTGGGATGCGGCCCGCGACATCCAGATCGACGCGGCGGAGGAATGCCTCATCGCTCGCCGGCGGGTTCATCTGCGTGCCCTTCGTCGCATGAGAGCGATCGACACGCTGCTGCACTTCCTCGCTCAACTGCCGAGCATCCAAGTGAACGAGGGTCGTATCGCGCGCCGATAAAGCCGCGCCGCGATGATCGAACTTCACCCACGAATCCAGCTTCGCCCCGTCCGCGATCCATTGCCGCAACATCGTTCGCTCGGCGTCATTCAAAGGCTGCGCGCCACCTTTCAGCGGCGGCATCACATCTTCATCGGATTGCGGCAAGGACACGCGCCTCATTAACTCGCTCGCGTCCGGCTTGCCCGCCACGATCACCTTGCTGGCGCGAATTGCTTCCGCCGCATCGAGACGCAAGTTGCCCTTCGGCTCCGCCTGCTTCTCGCTGTGGCAAGCGAAACAGTGGCGATAGAGGATCGGCACAATATCCTTCTCGAAGTGCGGTGAATCGGCTGCGATAAGCGACCCAACGCCGGACGACAGGGTGATGCTAATGGCGAGAAGAGCGGTGACTTTAAGTATCGAGTTCATTCGCGATTCCATCATGAAAGAAGTCGCAGTGGGCATTCTTGAGCGCCGCGGGAACCTCGGCGGCGATGTAGGTGCGGTCGCTGAAGAGTTTCGCGCCGGAGACGAACGGCTGCGGTTTTATGTCGGCGATGATGAGCGTGCCGGGCTGGGTGGTGCGCATCGGCTTGCCGTCGGCGTTGGCGTGGACGCGTGCGGTGGAGGGCTTTGGCCTTTCCTGACCGCCGGTGGCTTTGTTGACGAGCTGGCGCAACTTCACCGCGCCGCTCACGTCCTTCCCCGCGGCCACGTCTTCTTCGCGGAACGTGGCCATGAGGATGTTGCGGTCGGAGACGCGATTGTAGTCGTAGATGATGCGGATGAGGCCGTCGGG
>JAWOGY010000230.1:0-21453 GCA_046496425.1 Vicinamibacterales bacterium | reverse complement strand
ACGCTGTCCCCCATGTCCTCCCACGGCGACGGCTCGATGGACCTGATGGATCTTCTCCGGGAGCGGGCCAAGGAACTGGCCTGCCTCTACCGGGCGCTGGCTGTGACGGCCGATCCCGACCGGACGCCCGACGAAGTCTGCCGTGACCTGGTGGAAGCCATCCCCCCGGGCTGGCAGCACCCGGATGCCTGCCGGGCCAAGATCACGATCGACTCGTCGGTGTACGAGCCGCCCGATCGCCCGGAAACGCCCTGGGTGCTGCGGGCGCCGGTCGTCGTGATGGGCAAACCCGCCGGCGCCGTCGAGGTCTTCTACGAACAGTACTTCCCGAAGGCCGACGAGGGGCCGTTCATCAAGGAGGAGCGGCGGCTGCTCGACCACATCAGCCTGCGCCTGGGCCAGTTCCTCACCGAGCGCCGCCTGCGCGGCATGGCGCGGAACTGGAAGGACGCCATCGAGCAGGCGCCCGCCGACGAGCGCCGAGACTGGCGCGTCATCATCGAGTTTCTCCGCCGCACCGACCCGCACCTGCTGACGCGCATCTCACGGCGCATGATCAACTACCTCGTCTGGGGCGGCGTCGACGAGGCCGAGAGCCTGCTGGAGCACCTGGGCGCCAACCAGCGGGAGCGGGACGTGAGCGACGACAACCGCCCCCTCGAGCGCGCCGGCACCGACGCGCTGATGCGTGTGTCGAACGCGGCCTTTCGGGTGGCCGCCAACAACCTGACCGACGACGAGATCGTCCACGTCATCGAACAGTGGGTGAAGGACGACAAGAGCGGCTACCTGGTCGAGGCGGTCGAGAACCAGCGCACCTCGCTCACCGAGATTGCCGACGCGCTCGAACGCTTCGAGCAGATGGGCTTCGGCGACAAGGAACTCTCGCGATCGGTGCAGATCGGCCTGCGCGTGTCGCTGGTGCGCCGCTTCCTCACCGACGACCTCGAGTACATCAACACGGCCAAGAACTACCTCGACGTTCACGACTTCTGCGGCATCGTGCAGCACGTCGTCTCGCCGGCGGGCTCTCGCGGCAAGCTGGGCGGCAAGAGCTCCGGCCTCCTGCTCGCGTATCACATCGTGCGCCGCTCCGAGGAGTACGCCGACGCGATCGGGTCGTTCAAGATGCCGAAGACGTGGTACGTCACGTCGGACGGCCTGCTGGCCTTCCTCGACCGCAACCACCTGCAGGACATCCACAACCGGAAGTACCTCGAGGTCGAACAGGTCCGCAAGGAATACCCGCACATCGTCCAGGCGTTCAAGAACTCCGAGCTGCCGAAGGAGGTCATGAAGGGCCTCGCCGTGGCCCTTGACGACATCGGCGACAAGCCCCTCATCGTCCGCAGTTCGAGCCTGCTGGAGGACCGGATCGGGTCGGCCTTCTCGGGGAAGTACAAAAGCCTGTTCCTGGCGAACCGCGGGAGCAAGCGCGACCGTCTGGCCGCCGTGTGCGACGCCGTCGCCGAGGTGTACGCCAGCACGTTCAGCCCCGATCCGATCGAGTATCGCGCCGAGCGCGGCCTGCTCGACCTCCACGAGGAGATGGGGATCATGATCCAGGAAGTGGTGGGCATGCAGGTCGGCCGCTACTACCTGCCGGCGTTCGGCGGCGTGGCGTTCAGCAACAACGAGTTCCGCTGGTCGCCCCGGATCAGCCGCGAAGACGGCCTCGTGCGACTCGTGCCGGGCCTTGGCACCCGCGCCGTCGATCGCCTGAGTGATGACTATCCGGTCCTGCTCTCCCCGGGCCAGCCCGGGCTGCGCGCGAAAGTCACGCCCGAAGAGCAGCTGCGGTACGCGCCGAGGCGGGTGGACCTCATCAACCTTGACGCGAACCGGTTCGCCACCGTGCTCATCGCCGACCTGCTCAAGCAGTACGGGTCGAAGTACCCGATGTTCAAGCAGGTGTTCTCCGCCGTGGACGCCGACGGCCTGCACCCGGTCGGCGGCTTCGACTGGGACGGCAGCACGGACAACCTCGTGGCGACGTTCGAGGGCCTGGCCGCGGGCACTCCGTTCCTGGCGCAGATGCGGTCGCTGCTCCGGGTGCTCCGCGAAAAGATCGGCGGCCCGGTGGACCTCGAGTTCGCCCACGACGGCACCGACCTGTATCTCCTGCAGTGCCGCCCGCAGTCCGCCCAGGACGACGCCGCGCCGGTGGCCGTGCCGAAGGACGTCCCGGGTGACCGGGTGATCTTCGCGGCCCGGCGGTTCGTGTCGAACGGCCGCGTGCCCGACCTGACGCACATCGTCTTCGTCGATCCGGAGGCCTATGCCGCGCTGGGCGACGCCGAGGCGCTGCGCGACGTCGCCCGGGCCGTCGGGCGGCTCAACAGGGTTTTGCCGAAGCGGCGCTTCGCCCTGATGGGCCCCGGCCGCTGGGGCAGCCGCGGCGACATCAAGCTCGGCGTGCCGGTCACCTACTCCGACATCAGCAACACGCCGCTGCTCATCGAGATCGCGTCACGCCGCGAGGGCTCGGTGCCGGAGCTGTCCTTCGGCACCCACTTCTTCCAGGACCTCGTCGAGGCGTCGATCCGGTATCTGCCGCTCTACCCGGGCGAGGACGGTGGCGTCCTGAATCGGGCGTTTCTCGTGGGCGCCGAGAACCACTTCGAGGCGCTCGTGCCCGAGTTCGCGCATCTTGGCCGCGCGATCCGCGTCATCGACGTCGCCGCCGCCTCCGGCGGCTCGCTGCTGAAGGTGGCGATGAACGCGGAAGAGGACGAAGCGCTAGGCTACCTCAGCTGACGACCTTGATCGCGATGAACTCGGTGGACTCGCCCGAGACGCCCTTCGCCCGGATCTCGATGACGTATTCACCGGGCGAAAGGCCGGCGAGCGGCAGGTCGACCTGGTAGGACTGTGAGGGGTCGACCGGCGGCTGCACCGTCAGGTCCACCATCTTCTGCCCCGCCCGGTTGAGCATGCTCGCGGTGACCTCGGCCGACGACGCGCCGCCCGGCACGGCGGCGGCGAAACGGATGAGCAGCCGGTCCGTGCGCCGGAACTCCCGCAGCGGGGTCGGGACCGGGTCGGGGTCGCGCGAGAGCGCCTGGAACTCGCGCGGCGTACGGGCGCGCAGCACGGCGGGCGTCGACAGCCGGACCTCGGTGTCGGTGAAATCCGGGATCGCGATCTCCTGCTGGAACGAATCGAGCACCTGGCCCTTCTCGTTCTGCACGATCACGCGATACTGCATGCGGCCGGGCGGGACCTCGAAGGACACCTTCGATCCCGTGCGAAGCACCGGTTGCGCGGGGGCCGCGGGCGCGTCGGCCGGCGGCGCGGCGGCGTCGGGGGGCACCAGCCCGCGGAAGAACTCCTCTCCGCCGCGGCTGGACGCCAGCACCTGGACGCGCGCGGCGTTCTGACGCTTCTCGCCGGGAATCGGCGGGATCGGCTCCCACACGAACGTGACCCGGGTGCGGCTGTCGCTGCCCCGGTCGGTGCCGAGCCACGTCGAGATGAAGGCGTCGCGCTGCCGCGTCTCGACGGCTGCGAGCGCCCTTTCGACCGCCGGCGGCGGCGAGGGCTTCGGGGGCGCGCTGGCCTTGGCCGCATCCTCGGGCGTCGGCGCCCAGTACCCCTTCCGCGACCGCACCTGCACGCCGGGCCGTTTGAGGCGGACTTTGATTTCGTGGAACCTGCCGTCGGCCGCCGACGACGAGTTGTACCCGATCAGGTAGTAGGCGCTCGTGTCGCGGACGACCTGCCGCAGGCCCTTCTCGAGGTCGTTGCGGTTGATAATCGCCCGCCCGTCCGTGTTGACCGCCAGCACCTGCAGCGTGTCCTGCGTGGCGCGGAGGAACTCCTGGTCCAGCCTGCCGCCCACGTTCTCGTTGATGTCGAACTCGTTGGTCGCCAGCCCGCGGGGATCGAGCGCGTAGATGGCGGTGTTGTGCCGGTTGGCGGTGTCGAAGACGACGCGAAGGTCGGCCATCAGCTCGGCGTCCGAGCGGAATCGCGCGCGGTCCTCGGCGAGCCCGCCGCCGGCCGACGGGTTGCCGGCCGCCGGGTTGCCCATGCCTGGCAGTTGCGCGTTCGGGTCGCGCATCTGCGGCGGCAGAAGCGACGAGAACCCTTCGCTGACGAAGATGATCGCCTTCCGGCCTTCACGAAGCGACCCGAGCTTCACCGACAGTCCGCGGAGCGCGGTCATCGTGACCTCGTTGCGGACGGTTTCGACCGCCTGCGCCGGGTAATAGGCGTACTGCTCCTCGAACGGGTTCCGGGGCCGGTAGTCGTACTTGCGCCCTTCGAAGTTTCTCAGCTCCGAGACGATGCTGTCGAGGTCCCGCGTGAAGGTGACCTGCTGGACCGACATCAGCGGGTACATCACCGCCACCATGTCGAGGGGGCCCAGCTGGGTCTTGACGAACTGGATGAGCGGCTCCCGGATGCGCATCGCGCTGGCGCGGCGCACATGGTAGTCGTCCAGGAAGATCACGAAGAGCCGGACGTCGTCGCGCGCCGCCTCCGATTCCTGGTCGTACGCCGACTTGATGGCCCGCGGCGGCTCGGCGCCGGGCCCGGGCGTGCCGTTGGAATCGATCAGCTTGAACAGATCGATGACCTGAGGCTTCCCGTCCTCGGACACCTCGAAGTCCGCCTGCGTCAGGTCGGAGACCGGGTTGCCGTCCTTGTCCGTCACGATGACGTCGACGCGGACGGCGCTGACGCCGGCGCGGAACACCGGCGGCCGCTGCTGCGGGTCCTGGACCTGGCCCTGCGGCGCGCCGCCGGCGCCGGCAGGGGGCGTGGGCGGCGGCTGCTGGCCGGCGGCGACGATGCCGCCGAGGGCGAGGACGGCCGCGACGGCCGCCGCGCGCGCGGAGCGGGGAAGAAAGCCCATGCTTCGATGATAACATCAGGGCTGGATCGCGGCCGCGAGCGTGCGCAGGGCGTAGAGCCGGTCCAGTCCAGGAGTTCACCGTGGAGCACAACGACACCCCGCCGGCACTCACCAGCCTGGCCGAGGACGAGATCCTGCTGCGCGACAGCGTGGCCGAGTTCGCCGAGGCCCAGATCCGTCCCCGCGTGCGCGAGATGGACGAGCACGCCAAGTTCCCGCAGGAACTGCTCGCCCAGCTGTTCGGCCTCGGCGTGATGGGGATCGAGATCCCCGAGCAGTACGGCGGGGGCGGCGCCAGCTTCTTCCACTCGGTGCTCGCGGTCGAGGCGCTCTCGGCCGTCGACCCGTCGGTCGGCGTCCTGGTCGACGTGCAGAACACGCTGGTCGTGAACGCGATCATGCGGTGGGGCTCCGCCGACATCAAGGCGCGCTACCTGCCGCGCCTGGCCGCCGACACGGTGGGCGCCTACGCGCTCTCCGAAGCCGGGTCCGGGAGCGACGCGTTCGCGATGGCCGCGCGCGCGGTCGATGCCGGCGGCCACTACGTCATCAACGGCCGCAAGCTGTGGATCACGAACGGCAATGAGGCCGGTGTCTTCATCGTGTTCGCCAGCGTCAATCCGGAGGCCGGCTACCGGGGCATCACGGCGTTCATGGTGGAGCGCGGGTTACCCGGCTTCAGCGTCGGGAAGAAGGAAGACAAGCTCGGCATCCGCGCGAGCAGTACCTGCGAGCTCATTCTCGAAGACTGCCGCGTCGACAAGTCGCAGGTCCTCGGCGAGGTCGGCAAGGGCTACAAAGTCGCCATCGAGACGCTGAACGAGGGGCGCATCGGCATCGGCGCGCAGATGATCGGCCTCGCGAAGGGCGCGCTCGGCCACGCGGTCCAGTACACGCAGGAGCGCAAGCAGTTCGGCAAAGCCATCGCGGAGTTCCAGCTCGTCCAGGGGCAGCTCGCCCGGATGGCCACCGAGATCGAAGCCGCCCGGCTGCTCGTGTACAACGCCGCCCGGCTGCGCGACGCCGGCAAGCCGTTCCTCACCGAGGCGGCCATGGCGAAGCTCTACTCGTCGGAGGTCGCCGAGCGGGTGACGTCGCTGGCCATCAACCTCTACGGCGGCTTCGGGTACGTGAAGGACTATCCGGTCGAGAAGCTCTGGCGCGACGCGAAGATCGGCCAGATCTACGAGGGCACGTCCAACATGCAGCTGCTGACGATAGCGAAGCAGGTGATCGGAAAATGATGGAAACACTGACGTTGAACGTGACCGGCATGACGTGTGGCGGGTGCGAGAGCGCCGTGAAACGCGGGCTCGCCCGGCTCGACGGCATCGGAGAGGTCACCGCGTCGCACGCCAAGGCGAAGGTGATCGTCACGTACGACGCGACCCGCGTGTCGCCGGACGAGATCAAGGCTCGCATTGGCGCCATGGGTTACGCCGTCGTCTCCTGACGGCCCGGCCATGGCAGCAGGGCTGTCGTGGAGCGCCGATCTCCGGACGCGCTACTCCAGGCTCGCGGGCATTCCCGTCGAGTACGACCTCCGGCATTATCTGAGCCAGCGCGCGCGTGCCGATGCCGTCGGGGCGCGCGGGCTGTCCGACACCCAGCTGAGATCACGGTTCGAGGCGGCCCGGCGCGAGGCCGCCTCGGGCACTCCGCTCGACGACCTGCTGCCCGAAGTCTTTGCGCTCACCGGCGAGGCCTGCGCCCGCGCGCTCGGCATGCGCCCGTTCGACGTTCAGATGATGGCCGCCATCGCCCTCCATCAGGGGAAGCTCGCCCAACTCGCCACGGGCGAGGGCAAGACGCTCGTGGCGGTCATGCCGGCGGCGCTCAACGCGCTGGCAGGCCGGGGAGTTCACGTGCTGACGGCCAACGACTACCTGGCGCGTCGCGACGCCGCCTGGATGGGCGCGGCCTACCGATTTCTCGGCCTCACGGTCGCCGCGGTAACCGGACACCTCGACCGCGCGGGACGGCAGGCGGCCTACGCCGCCGACGTCACGTACGTCACCGCGAAGGAGGCCGGGTTCGACTTCCTCCGCGATCACACGGTGACCGAACCGGCGGACCTCGTCCAGCGGCCGTTCCACTACGCGATTGTCGACGAAGCGGATTTCATCCTCATCGACGAGGCCCGCGTGCCGCTTGTCATCGCCGGCGAGACGGCGGCGCCGCCGATCCCCCACCCGCGCGTCGCCGCCGCGGTCCGATCGCTGGCGCCGGGCATCGACTTCCGCCAGGACGAGCACGAACGCAACGTCACGCTCACCGACGCGGGGTTCCAGCACGCGCAGTCACTGCTGGAGTGCGGTCCGCTGCATGCTCCCGAACAGCAGTTGACGCTCGCGGCCATCCACGTGGCGCTCCACGCCGAGGTGCTCCTCAGGCGCGATCGCGACTACATCGTGCGCGGCGGCCGCATCGAACTGGTCGACGAGTTCACCGGGCGCGTCGCCGACAACCGTCGATGGCCGCACGGCATCCAGCCCGCGGTCGAGGCGAAGGAAGGCGTCGAGGTCCGGCCCGAAGGCGCCGTCCTCGGCTCCATCCCCATCCAGCACTTCGTGCGCCTCTGGCCGCGACTTGCGGGGATGACGGCCACCGCCGTGCCGGCGGCCGAGGAGTTCCGCGAGTTCTACGGCCTGACGACGGCGGTGTTCCCCCCGCACCGCCCGTGCCGCAGGGTGGACGAGCCCGACGTCGTCTTCACGCATCGGGACGCCAAGCTGAAGGCCCTCGCCGCCGAGATCGCGCGCGTGCAGGCCACCGGGCGCCCGGTGCTCGTGGGCACGGCGAGCGTGGCGGAGTCGGAAACGCTCTTCCGCGCCCTGCGCGATAGCCGAATCAAGTGCCGCGTGCTCAACGCCCGCCACGACGCCCGCGAGGCCGTCATCATCGCGCGGGCGGGCATGCCCGGGGCGGTGACCATCTCCACCAACATGGCCGGACGCGGCACCGATATCGTCCTTGGCGGAAGCGACTCGGGATGCCGCGCGCGCGTGGTCGCGCTCGGCGGCCTCTACGTCATCGGCACGAACCGCCACGAGAGCCGGAGGGTGGACGATCAACTGCGCGGCCGCGCGGGGCGGCAGGGCGATCCGGGCTCCAGCCGGTTCTTCGTCAGCCTGGAGGACGACGTCATCAGCCGCTACGGGGTGGCGGGCCTGATTCCGCCGTCGCGCCGCCCGGCGAGGCAGGACGCGCCGGTGGGCGACCCGGTCGTCGCCCGCGAGATCGCCAGGGCGCAGCGCATCATCGAGGGGCAGCACTTCGAGATCCGGCGGACGCTCTGGCGATACTCGGCGATGGTCGAGGAGCAGCGCGCGCTGGTCTACGGCCGACGCGAGGACCTGCTGCACGACGGGTCGGAGCCGACGGCGTGCGCCGAGGGCGCCCCGGCACACCACGCCGCGCTGGCCGGCGCCGTCGGCGCGGGCGAGGTCGCGCGGATCGAGAACCGGCTGACGCTGCTGATCCTGGATCGGCGCTGGAGCGACCATCTGCGGCTCATCGACGACATCCGCGAGGGCATCCACCTGCAGCGATACGGCGGCCGTGATCCGCTCACCGAGTTCCAGCGGCAGATCATCGCCGCCTACGCGTCGATGATGGAGGGGTTGCGGGACGAGGTGGTGGAGACCTTCGGGCGGTTGCGCGCAGAGGCCGGCCGCATCGACCTCGCCGGCATCGGCCTGCGCGGGCCGGCGGCCACGTGGACGTACCTGGTCAACGACAATCCGTTCGCGTCGTTCTGGGTGTCGCTGATCGCGCCCGGCAGCGCGGGCACATCCATGGCGGGCGCCCTGCTGGCGGTTTTCTACTGGCCCGTCACCGCGGTCGTGGCGGCGGCGGTCTTCGTGCGCCGCGCCCTGGCGCGCCGAAAGAAGCCCTAGCAGGCCGCTGAAGAAGGCAGCCCGCCAGGGATCGTGTCGATGACCGGTCAAAAGCCCGTTGAATCAGGCGTGCCGGGGAATGCCCAGGATGTGGTCGGCAATGACAAGGCGCTGGGCTTCGGACGTGCCCTGGTAAATCTCCGTCGCGCGCGCATCCCGGAACAGCCGCTCGACGGTCGACCCTCGCCGGTATCCCGCCGACGCCAGGATCTGCATCGCCGTATCCGCGGCCTTGTGCGCGGCGAGCGACGAGGCGAGCTTCGCCTGCGCGGCTTCCTGCGCGATGCTGGCCTGGTAGGGCTTGAGCGCCGCGGCTTTGTGCGTGAGCATGCGGGCCGCGTCCAGTTCCGTGGCCATGTCGGCGAGCATGAACTGGATCGCCTCGTACTCGGCAATCGGCTTTCCAAAGGTCTGCCGCGACCTGGCGTGCCGGATCGCCTCCTCGAGCGCCGCGTCGCCGATGCCGAGAGCCTGCGCGGCGATGGCCACCCGGCCGCCTTCGAGGGCCCACATCGCCACCTTGAAACCGTCGTTCACCGCGCCGACAATGTGATCGGCCGGCACCCGGACGCCGGCAAACGCCAGGTCCATGCACCCGAGGCCGCGCACGCCCAGCGAGTCGGCCCTGGCGGTGCGGTCTATACCCGGCGTGCTCATCGGCACGAGGAACGCCGTGATGCCGTGCGCGCGCAACCCTGGGCGCGTCGCCGCGAACACGAGCAGGACGTGGGCGCCCTCGGCGTTGGCCACCCAGGTCTTCCGGCCGGTGAGGCTGTAGGCCGCGCCCCCCTCGATCTCGGTTGCCGTCATCTCCACGTTCGCGGCGTCGGTTCCCGCGTGCTCCTCCGAGAGGGCGAACGCCCCGGTCGCCTGCCCGGTGGCGAGCGGGCGCTGCCACTCCGTCTTCTGTGCGTCGGTGCCGAACCGGGCCAGCACCTCGCCCACCAGCGAATTGTTCACGACCAGGATGGTGCCGAGCGTGGCGCTCGCCCGCGACACGGTCTCAATGGCCAGCGCGTAGCTGACGTAGTCGCGCCCGGCGCCGCCCCACGCCTCCGGAATCGTCACGCCGGCGAGGCCGTGCGCGCCGGCCAGCGTCACGAACGCCCGCGGAAACTCGCCGGTCTCGTCGATCCGCGCCGCCGCCGGCTCCACGTGCGCCTTCGCGAACGCGGCCACTTCCTGCTGAAACGCGCGCTGGGCGGGGCTGAGATCCAGGTTCATGGCTATGGGAAGAATCCAGAAGTCAGAAGCAAGAAGCAAGAAGAATTCGCAGAGGGGTTGCCCTTCGGGCCACTGACTACTGGCTTCTGGCTTCTGGCTTCTCGTCCTGCGCGAGCCGTGCGAATGCCTCTCGGAGCCGGCGAGCCGTTTCCCCGATGTCTTCCGGCAGCACGCGCACGTCGCCGACAACCGTCATGAAATTGGTGTCGCCGTGCCAGCGTGGCACGACGTGTACGTGGATGTGATCGACGATGCCGGCGCCCGCCGAGCGGCCCAGGTTCATGCCGACATTCAGCCCCTGCGGCGTGTACGCCTCGGTCAATGCCTGCTCGGCCATCCGCGTGAGGTCCATCAGTTCGCAGCGTTCCTCGGCCGTGGTGGACGAGAGCGTGGCCAGGTGGCGGTTGGGCACCACCATCAGGTGCCCGGAGTTGTAGGGAAAGAGGTTGAGAATGACAAAACACTCGCGCCCGCGGTACAGCACGAGGGAGTCGGCGTCGGGCGACGACCGGGCCTCGCAGAACACGCAGCCGCGCGGTTCGCCCGTGCCGGTCACGTACTGCAATCGCCAGGGAGACCAGAGACGGTCCATGGGTGAACTTTGTCAGAAGACAGAAGCAAGAAGCAAGAAGCCAGAAGCAAGAAGGGAGGCCTGTACCGCTGATTGCCCGCCTTCTGGATTCTGACAATCGTCAGGGAGCCCTTCTGGCTTCTTGCTTCTCATGCGCAGCGGCGTCAAGCGCTATCCCTGCGGGCCCGATTGTTCCGTATCCGGTGCCGACCCGGCCGCCGCCGTGGGCAGCGGCGCCGCAGGCGCCTCGGCCTCGGTCCCGTTGATGAGGTCCTTCAGTTCCTTGCCGGGCTTAAAGTAGGGCACCTGCTTCGGCGGGACCTCCACGCGGGCGCCGGTCTTCGGGTTGCGGCCCTTACGCGGCTCCCGCTTGCGGAGGCGGAAGCTGCCGAACCCGCGCAGTTCGATCTTCTCGCCCCTCTGGAGGGCGACGATGATGCTGCGGAAGACGGTGTCGACGATGACCTCGGAGTGCTTCTTCGTGAGGTCAGACACGCGCGAGACTTCTTCGACAAGCTCGGCTTTCGTCATGGTGGCCCCACCAGGAGTTGGGCGCGGCCCGGGACGCCGGCGTCCCGGGCCGCCGCCCGCTTACTGCTCTTCGTCGCGCTGCTGCTGCCGGAAGTGGTCGGCCAGCGTCGCCTGCGGCCGGCCCGTGGCGCCTTCCGAATACGTCTGCCAGTCGGCGCGATCCTGGTCCATCCGCATCGCGCGGATGCTCAGCCCGATCTTCCGCTCCGACGGGCTGAGCTTGATCACCTTCATCGGGTAGGCCTTCTCCACCTCGAGTTCGATCTTCTCTTCCTGCGAATCGTCGAACTCCGACACGTGGATCAGGCCTTCGATGCCCTCGGCGAGCTCGACGAAGGCGCCGAAGTTGGTCAGCCGGACGACCTTGCCCTCGACCGTGTCGCCTACCTGGTGCTGCGAGAAGAACTCGTCCCAGATGTCCGTGGCGAGCTGCTTCAGGCCGAGCGACAGACGCTGGTTTTCGGCGTCGATGTTGAGCACGATCGCCTCGACCTTGTCGCCCTTCTTCAGCACCTCGGACGGATGCTTGATCCGCTTGCTCCACGACATGTCGGAGATGTGGATGAGGCCGTCGATGTCCTCCTCCACCTCGACGAACGCGCCGAACTCCGTCAGGTTGCGCACCTTGCCGACGATGCGGGCGCCGATGGGGTACTTCGACGCGAGATCGTGCCACGGGTTCGACTCGATCTGCTTCAGGCCGAGCGAGATGCGCCGGGCCGCCGGATCCACGCCGAGCACCATGGCGTCCACCGAGTCGCCCTGGTTGAGGATCTTGGACGGGTGCTTCACCCGCTTGCTCCACGTCATCTCGGACACGTGGATGAGGCCCTCGACGCCCGCCTCGAGCTCGATGAAGGCGCCGTAGTCGGTGAGGCTCACCACCTTGCCCGCCACGCGCGCCCCGATCGGGTACCGATCGGTCACGTTGCTCCACGGGTCGACCACCAGCTGCTTGTGGCCGAGCGACACGCGCTCCGTCGCCGGGTCGTACTTCAGCACCACCACGTCGATCTCGTCGTTGACCTTGAAGATCTCGGACGGGTGGCCGACGCGGCCCCACGACATGTCGGTGATGTGGAGCAGGCCGTCGATGCCGCCGAGGTCGATGAAGGCGCCGTAATCGGTGATGTTCTTCACCGTGCCGCGCAGGACCTTGCCCTCGGCCAGCGTCGCCAGGGTGAACTTCTTCTTCTCGGCGTTCTCCTCTTCGAGGAGCACCTTGCGCGACAGCACGATGTTGCCGCGCTTCTTGTTGACCTTGATGACGCGCATGCGCAGTTCCTGGTTCTTCAGCGCGTCCAGGTTCCGCACGGGGCGCACGTCCACCTGCGAACCGGGCAGGAACGCCCGCACGCCGATGTCCACCGCCAGGCCGCCCTTGATCCGCTCGATGACGCGACCGATGACGACCTTCCGATCCGCGTAGGCCTTCTCGATCTCGTCCCAGATCTTCATCTTCTCGGCCTTCTCGCGGGACAGCACGACGTAGCCGTCGCGGTCTTCCGTCCGCTCGAGAAGCACGTCCACCGTGTCGCCGGGCTGCACGGTGACCTGGCCGTTCTCGTCCAGGAACTCGTTGACCTGGATGATGCCTTCCGACTTGTACCCGACGTCGACGACCACTTCCGAGGCGGTCACCTTGAGCACGGTGCCCTTCACCACTTCACCTTCCGAGATGTTCCGGAAGCTGTTGTCGTAAAGGTCCAGCAGCGCGGCAAATTCCGCCGGATCCATCTCCTCGGCGTAGCCTGCTGTGGGTTTGAGTGAGCGCACCGGCCCAGCCCCGTGGGCCTGGCCGGTGGGACGTCCCGCCTGTGTGGCCAGGTCTGGGCTGTTACCGCTGTCTTCGTTCGCCATGCGTTGCGCGTCCTCCTGCACTTCGAGATTTGCCGGGCTTGGGTTCAGCGCCGGCGGGCTGAGGATATTGCGGCCATCTTGCGTGGCCACAAGCAGTTGAGTGTACGACACTTAGGCCGCTCTGGTCAAGAAACCCGGGCCCCCACAATCGCCAGCACCTCTTCCACCACCTGGTCCGCCGGACTGGCCGTCGTGTCGACCACCGTGGCGTCGTGCGCGATGCTGAGCGGGGAGGCCTGGCGCGTCCGGTCGTTCTCATCGCGGCGCTGCATCGCCTCGGCGATGCGGGTCAGGTCCTGCGTCTGCGCGGCGCTGTGGGCCGGGTCGTGGGCCCGGCGCCGCGCACGCTCCTCGGGCGACGCGTCGAGGTAAATCTTCACCGCCGCGGAGGGAAACACCACCGTGCCGATGTCGCGGCCCTCCATCACGAGCGGGCCTACCTCGGCCAGCGCCCGCTGCCGGGCCACCAGTTCCGCCCGCACCCGCGGGAGGCGCGCCACACGCGTGGTCGCGCGGTCGATGTCCGGCGTGCGAATCGCCGCCGACACGTCCGTGCCGTCGATGACGACCCGGCTCCCGTCCACCTCGAGCCAGGCCCCGCGCGCCACGCCTGCCACGGCCTCCTCGTCGTCGAGGTCGAGCCCCAGTTCCTGGGCCCTCCACGCGACGGCGCGATACATGGCGCCCGTATCCACGTGGCGATAGCCGAGCGCGGCGGCAACGGCCCTCGCCACGGTCCCCTTCCCCACTCCCGAGGGGCCGTCGATGGCGATTACGGTGTGCATAGGGTCAGGCGCTAGGGGCTGGGCGCCAGGCGCTGGTCAGTCAAACTGCCTTCTGGCACGTCACTCACGCGGCGACAGCCGCGTCGGACCAGCCCCTAGCGCCTAGCCCCTGCGTCAGCCCGAGAGTGTAACATGTCACCTCATGCGCCCCAGGACCTTCGCGGCGGTTGGTCTCGTCGTCGTGACGGCCGCCGCGATCGGCGCGCCCTACTTCCGCTCGTACACGCGGGCGGCGGCGCTCATCGTGCGCATGGCCGGGCTGCAGGGACCAATGGCCGACGCGCTGGAGTGGGAGCGCGAGCCCGTTGCGACGTACGAGACGGAGGTTCCGTCGAGGGAGGGCGCCCTGCGGGGCCGCCTCTACGTCCCGCCCCGGGCCCGCCGGGCCGTCGTGCTCGTCGCGGGCGTGAACGCGCTGGGCATCGACGAACCGCGCCTCTATGGCCTCGCGCACGAACTGGCCGGCGTCGGCTACGCCGTGCTGACACCCGAACTCCCCGACCTCCAGCGCTACGACATCACGCCCCGCACGACCGATATGATCGAGGATGCGGCGGTCTGGCTGTCCGGCCAGCCCCGCCTCGCGCGGGACGGCCGGGTGGGGCTGGTCGGCATCAGCTTCTCCGGCGGACTTTCCATCGTGGCCGCCGGCCGGCCGGCTCTGCGCGACCGCGCGGCGTTCGTGTTCTCGCTCGGCGGCCACGCCAACTTCCAGCGGGTGCTGCGGTTCCTCTGCTCGGGGATGGAGCCGGCGCCGCCCGGGACGGGCCGCGGCTCCGGGCCCGCCGGCGAGCGGCATCGCCGCCCGCACGACTACGGCGTGGTGATTGTCCTGCTCGGAGGAGCCGACCGCGTCGTGCCGCCGGACCAGGTGGCCCCCCTTCGCGCCGCCATTCTCACGTTCCTGCGCGCCTCGCACTACGACCTGATCGACAAGCGCAAGGCCGCCGCGACCTTCGCCGAGGCACGACGCCTGGCCGATGCGCTGCCCGAGCCGGCGCACGCCCTCATGAAGCAGGTCAACGACCGCGACGTCGAAGGCCTGGGCAGGATCTTCCTGCCGCTCCTCGGCCGAGCCTCGCAGTCGCCGGCGCTCTCTCCGGACCAGTCGCCTGCGCCGGCTTGCCCGGTTTACATCCTTCACGGCACCGACGACACGGTGGTGCCGGCCGTCGAATCGGCGTGGCTGGGCCGCTATCTCGAGCAGCGCACCCGCGCCCGTACGCTGCTGAGCCCCATCATCACGCACGCGGAGCTGAACGCGCGGCAGGACGCAGGGGAGATCTGGCAGCTCGTCGACTTCTTTGCGAGCCTGCTGCGGAGGTAGTTACCGACCCATGACCACTCCACCACCGTCCGGCGACCGACTCCAGAAAATCCTCTCCGCGGCCGGCATCGCGTCGAGGCGCGCGGCCGAGACGCTGATTGTGAGCGGCCGGGTGTCGGTGAACGGGTCCACCGTCCGCGAACTGGGCACCAGGGCCGACCCGGCCCGCGACGACATCCGGGTGGACGGCCAGCGCGTGCGCGTCTCGGCGCACCACCGCTACGTGCTGCTCAACAAGCCGCGGGGGTACATGACCACGAGGAAGGACCCCGAGCGGCGGCCGACGGTGCTCGACCTCTTGCCGGAGGTGCGCGAGTACATCTACCCGGTGGGCCGGCTCGACTACGACTCGGAAGGCCTGCTGCTGCTCACCAACGACGGGGAGCTCGCCGCTCGCCTGCTCCATCCCAGCCACGAGGTCGAACGCGAGTACCACGCGCGCGTGCGGGGCGTGCCGGAGGAGGCTCAGCTCGAGCGCCTGAGGCGCGGCGTCGTGATCGACGGCCGCCGAACCGCGCCCGCCGTCGTGCGCATTGTCGATGCCGGGCTCGGAGCGCGCGAGGACCAGTCGCTGCTCTCCCTCGCGCTGCACGAGGGGCGGACCCGGCAGGTCCGGGCGATGTGCGAGGCCATCGGCCACCCGGTGGTCCGCCTGAGACGCGTCAGGTTCGGCCCGATTGTCGACCGGGCGCTCAAAGTCGGCGAGCACCGCGACCTGACGGCGCGCGAGGTGGCGGCGCTGAAGCAGGCCGCGGCGGGGAGCGTCAGTTCACCGGCCGGTCGTCGTCCGGCTCAGGCTGTGCGGCAGGGTCGTCCGGCGGGGGCCCGGCTGCATCCTCCCCGGGAGCCTCGAGCGGAAGGAACTGCTCGCTCGGACCGGCCTCGCCAAGCCCCGAGATCTCGAACCCCAAGGCGTCGGCCAGATCCTCGACCTTCGGGAGGTCGGTCAGGTCGTTGAGGCCGAACCGCATCAGGAACTCGCGCGTCGTCGCATAGAGGAAGGGGCGCCCGACCACGGGTTTGCGGCCCGCGATCTTGACGAGCTTGCGCTCGATAAGCGTGCCAAGCACGCCGGCGGTGTTGACGGCGCGGATTTCGGTAATCTCGGCCGCGGTGACGGGCTGGCGGTAGGCGACGACGGCGAGCGTTTCGAGGGCCTGTACGGAGAGCTTCGACGTCTTGCGCTCGTGGAAGAGGCGGCGCACCCACTCGTGGAGGTCGGTGCGCGTGACAATCTGCAGGCCGCCCGCGATCTCCACGATCTGCAAGCCGCGCTCGGGGCGGTAGTCCGCTTTGAGCGACGCGAGTGCCCGCTCCACGTCCTCGCGCGGCTCGGAGTCGAGCAGCTTGAAGAGCGCCTTCGGCGCGAGCGGCTCGGGCGACGCGAACACGAGGGCCTCGATGATGGCCTTCAGTTCGGTCGACGCCTCGGGCTCGGCTGTCTTCGGCACGGCGGCTGCTCCGCCTTCCCGGTCGTCGGCCAGGTGCATGGCCATGCCCGGGATATCCGACAGCGCCACCGTCTCGGCGTCCGGCCCGGCCGCGGGCTGGACAAGATCCGCCGGGACGGCGGCCGGTTCCGCCGGTGTCGCCGACGTGTTCTGCTTCCGTATGGCCATTCGACTTCTACGTTCCTGGGTGGGCAGCCGACTCCCGAGTCCCGAATCCCGCTTGCCTCGCCGAAACCCCGGAGGGGCGAAGGCGAAAGTCCCGAACTCGCCCCTAGCCCCCAGCCCCTATGCCCTGCTCCGTTTGTACACCCGAATCGTCCCGAACATCCCGGCCTGGAACACGCGCACGACGCGCGTGCGGATCATCTCGAGCAGCGCCAGGAACGTGACAATGAGATCCTGGCGCGTGTGGGCGTCGGAGAACAGGTCCTCGAAGCCGCAGGCCTCGGTTTCCGAGAGCCGGGCCAGCAGCTGCTCCATGCGCGCCTCGATGGAGATCTGCGCGCCTGGGAAGACCACCTTCGGGCGCTGCTTCGCGCGGTCGAGGACGGCCTTGAACGCGGTCATGAGGCTGAACAGGTCGACCTCGACCTCGGTCTCGTACTCCTCGCCGGCGATCTGGGCGACGCGCTGGTCGGGCCGCTGCCACTGGGCGCTGCGCCACTCCTCGCGCTCGTGCAGCAGGTGCGCGGCGGCCTTGAACTTCTGGTACTCGAGCAGCCGGTGGACCAGCGCCTCGCGCGGGTCCTCCTCCGGGTCCTCCTGCGAGGCGTCCGGCCGCGGCAGCAGCATCCGCGACTTGATGTGGATGAGCGTGGCGGCCATCACGATGAACTCGCCGGCGATGTCGAGGTTCAGTTCCTCGATGATCTCGAGGTATTCGAGGTACTGCGCCGTGACGAGCGCGATCGGGATGTCGCAGATGTCCACCTCGTTCTTCTTGATGAGGTGAATCAACAGATCGAGCGGGCCGGTGAACCGCTCCAGCCTGACGGTGTACGCGTCGGGCGACGGCTCGAAGTCGGGATCGGCGGGCTGGGCCTGCATCAGCGGTACGAGATCTTCATCGCCTCGCGGACGCGCCCCATCGTGTCCTGCGCGACGAGCCTGGCCCTTCGCGAGCCGTCGGCGATGATGTCGCGGATCGCGCCGGGCGATGCGAGCAGCTCGGTGCGCCGCTGGCGCATCGGCTCGAGGGTGAGTTCGAGGGCCGCGATGAGCTTGCGCTTCACCTCCACGTCGCCGACCCTGCCGGCCCGGTAGCGCGCCTTCAGGTCCTCGACCTCGGCCGCGTCCGGATTGAAGGCGTCGTGGTAGGTGAAGACCGGGTTGCCCTCGACATTGCCCGGGATGTCGGCCCGGATGCGCGCGGGGTCCGTGTACATCGACATCACCTTCGTCCGCACCGTGGCCGTGTCGTCGGCCAGGTCGATGGCGTTGCCGTAACTCTTGCTCATCTTGCGGTTGTCGAGGCCCGGCAGGCGCGGGAAGCGCGTGAGCAGCGGCTGCGGCTCGACGAAGACCTCGCCGTAGAAGGCGTGGAACCGGCGCACGACTTCGCGCGAGAGTTCGAGGTGCGGCAC
The DNA here is from genome assembly GCA_046496425.1 of Vicinamibacterales bacterium. Classification (GTDB taxonomy): domain Bacteria; phylum Acidobacteriota; class Vicinamibacteria; order Vicinamibacterales; family JAKQTR01; genus JAKQTR01. The sequence continues at coordinate 3,361 of JAWOGY010000230.1, read as the reverse complement.
CTGGTCCTCGCCCACCGGCACGAAGTGGGCGTCGTACATGATGATGTCGGCCGTCTGCAGCAGCGGGTAGCCCAGGAAGCCGTACGTCGACAGATCCTTCTCCGTGAGCTGGTCGCGCTGTTCCTTGTACGTCGGCACGCGCTCGAGCCAGGGCACGGGGATGATCATCGAGAGGAGCAGGTGCAGCTCGGCGTGCTCGGGGACCAGCGACTGCACGAAGATCGTGCACTTCGACGGATCGAGTCCCGCGGCGATCCAGTCGGCGACGTTCGAATACGCGTGGCCGGCGATGTCGTCGGTGGCGCCGTACTCGCTCGTGAGCGCGTGCCAGTCGGCGACGAAGTACGAGCAGTCGTACTGGTCCTGCATCGGCACCCAGTTCCGCAGGGCGCCGACGAGGTGGCCGAGATGCAGGCGGCCGGTCGGCCGCATTCCGGAAACGACGCGTGATTTCACAGCGGTCACAGTGCCATCCTGGACAATTGGTCAACGCTAGCACTCCCGGGCGAAGTGCGCAAGGACGGCGTCGGCGGCTTTGGGGCCCACGACGGCGCGGAGCGCGTCGCGGCCCGCGCGGCGGACGCCCGCGACGCTGCCGAACTGCTCGAGCAGGGCGCGCCGCCGCCGCGCGCCGATGCCGGCGATCCCGTCGAGGTCCGACCGCAGGTCGCGCTGGCGCCGCGCCCGCCGCTGGAACGTGACGGCGAAGCGGTGGGCCTCGTCGCGGATGCGCTGGAGCAGCAGCAGCGACGGGTGGTTGGACGGGAGCGCGATCGGCTCGGGCCGGTCGCGCGTCACGATGAGCTCCTCTCTCTTGGCGAGCCCGACGGCGACGAGGTTCGCGAGGCCGAGCGCCCGCAGCGCGTCGTAGGCCGCCGAGAGCTGCCCCGCTCCCCCGTCGACGAGGACGAGGTCCGGGTGCGGGGCGCCCGACTCCAGGAGGCGCGCATAGCGGCGGCGGACCACCTCGCGCATCGAGGCGACATCGTCGAGCGACGCCCCGCGCACGCGGAACTTGCGGTACTCGCCCTTGCGCATGCGGCCGTCCTCGCACACGACGAGCGAGGCCACCGTATCGGTACCCTGCAGGGTCGAGATGTCGAAGCACTCGACGCGCCGCGGGAACGACGGCAGCGCGAGCACCTCGCGCAGCTTGTCGAGGGCCTCGTAGTTCGCGATCTCGCCGCCGCCGAAGCGCGACTGGTAGGCGATGGCGGCGTTGCGCGTGGCCAGGTCGAGCAGCCCGCGCCGTTCGGCCGTCCGCGGCACGAGGATGTCCACCTTCCGCCCGGCGCGCGCCGAGAGCCACGCCTCGAGGACCGGGGCCGCCCCGAGCGGCCACGCCACGTGCACCTCGGGCGGCGCCTCGCGGTCCGCATAGAACTGCGGGATCGCGGCCTCCAGGACGTCCGTCTCCGACTCGGTCTGGCCCGTCTCCGAGTCGGCCACCAGTTCGATGCGCTCGATCACCCGACCGCCCCGCATCTGGAAGACCTGGATGATGCTGCCCGTGGGGCCCGTTTTCACGCCGATCGCGTCGCGGTCGCCGACGCGCGTGGACGACATCCGCTGCTGGCGGTCGCGAAGCTGGCCGAGCGTGCGCACGGCGTCGCGCAGGTGGGCAGCGTGCTCGAAGCGCTCGGCCTCGGCGGCCTCGCGCATGTCCTGCTCCAGCCGCGCGACGAGCTCCGAATTCCGTCCCTCGAGGAACAGCCGCGTGCGGTCCACCGCCGCCTGGTATTGCGCGGCGGTGCAGATCGCGTCGACGCACGGCGCCACGCAGCGGCCGATGTCGTACTCGAGGCACGGCCGATCGCGCTTGCCGGTGATCTCTTCGTTGCAGGAGCGCAGCCCGAAGAGGCGGTGCGCCAGGCTGATCGACCGTCGCGCCAGGCTCGCGGGGAGGAACGGGCCGGCGTACAGGTTTCCGTCGCGCTCGGCCCGCCGCGCCACCACCAGGCGCGGGAAGGCCTCGCTCGTCGTGAGTCGCAGGAACGGGTAGTTCTTGTCGTCGCGCAGGCGGATGTTGAAGCGCGGCAGGCGCTGCTTGACGAGGTTGCTCTCGAGGATCAGCGCGTCCACCGCCGAGCCGGTGACCACGTACTCGAGCGCCTCGACCTCGGTGAGCAGCGCGTCGAGGCGCGGCGACGCCCCCCAGGCCCCCAGGTAGCTGCGCAGGCGGTCCCGCAGGACCGTGGCCTTGCCCACGTAGAGCGTCTCGCCGCCGCGCCCCAGGAACAGGTAGACGCCGGGCTGTTCGGGTGCGTGCGCAATCTCCCGCTTGAGGTCCTGAATTGGCATGGACTAGACTAATGCGTTCCAGCCGACGCGCTGGCCACCTTCGATTATACGGTTCCGATGACCATCACAGGACTGATCGGCTCCCTCTTCAACTTCCCCCTGCGCGCCATCATCTGGACGTGCGTCAAGCTGAAGATCTCGCCGAACATCCTGACGTTCACCGGCGTGGTCATCAACGTCATCGCCGCGTGGGAACTCGCCCACGCCCGGTTCGTGTCGGCCGGGTTCTGGATGGTCGCCGCCAACGTCTTCGACTACATCGACGGCAAGGTGGCGTCCGAGCTGCACATGGCGACCGCCTTCGGCGCCTTCTTCGACTCGGTGATGGACCGCATCTCGGACATCACCCTCTTCATCGGCCTGATCGCGCTCTACAACCGCATCGGCACCGGGCGGATGGACTACGTCCTGACCACGTCGCTGGCCATGATGTTCGCCGTGATGACCAGCTACACCCGCGCCCGGGCCGAGTCGCTCATCGAGAAGTGCAAGGTCGGCTTCCTCGAGCGCCCGGAGCGAATCGTCCTGTTCATGGTCGGTGCCTTCACGAACCGCATGGCGGCCGTGATGTGGGTCATCCTCGTCCTGTCGGTCGTGACCGTGCTGGATCGGATCTACATGACGTGGCGCGAACTCAAGGCCGGCCGCAGCCTCGCCGCCGTCAAGGCCGGCCTCGCGCCGCCGCCCATCCCGCCGACTCAGCCGGGCGTCGTCCAGCGTGCCCTGGCCTTGCCCGTCACCATCATCTGGCGCGGCCTGTTCTGGACCTACGACCGCGGCTCCTGGCAGTACGACGTGATGGTGCTCCTCATCCTCGCGTTCATCGGGTTGACCTCGCCCGCCTGGCTCGGCGACCCCATGGCCATGCAGAGCGGGGGGCTTATTCAGTCGCTCTTCAAATAGAAGCCAGAAGCGCCTACTTACGATTGTCAGAAGCCAGAAGGGCCCACTGACGATTGTCAGAAGCCGGAAACAGACAAGCCGCAGCGGGGGGCTCTACTTGCTTCTTGCTTCTTGCTTCTTGCTTCTTGCTTCTTGCTTCTTGCCTCTTGCCTCTTGC
>JAWOGY010000093.1:0-43836 GCA_046496425.1 Vicinamibacterales bacterium | reverse complement strand
GAAGCCCCGCCAACGGATCTACCAGTCGAGGCGAGGGCGAAGGCGGGCGAGCCCCCAGTCCCTACTTTGTCACTCGGAGCGCGACGATGCGCGCGATGAGCGCCGGGTCGTCGGGCAGCTGGCCGGCGGCCGGCAGTCGCGGAACCAGGTCGGCCCACCAGGGCTCCTTCGCGAACACCCGCCGGAAGATCGGGGCGGCTTCCGGCTCTCTCCCCACCACCACCAGCGTCACCGCCTGCCAGAACGGCAGTTCGAGAATCTCGGGCGCCAGTTCGCCCGCCGCGGTGTATTCCTTGAGCGCCTCGTCGATTTTCTTCTCGGCCACCAGTTCGTCGCCGCGGTTCGCGTGCGCATACGCGCGCTGCAATCTGATGAGGCGCTTCAGTTCGGCGATCGGCTCCGGGTGATCGTCGACGCGCAGGTCGAACACGCGATCGGCGCCGACCCACGGCCGGCCGGAGGATTTCGCCTTCACGACGAGGATGGCCGCGGACTGCTTGCCGCGGATGTCTCCGCCCGCCGCCTGCGCGGCTTCGAGAGCCGCCAGCAGCCGCCCGGCGAGGTCTCCGCGGGTCTTCTCGAACGCGGCGGCCATGGCCGGCCAGACCTTCGTGTTGGCCATCATGTTGGCCTGTACGGAGTACTGGCCCCCCACGTGATGGCCGGCGTCGGCGATGTCGAGTGCCCCGGTGAACGCGTTGACGCGGCCCTGCGCGTCGATCATGGCCACCTGCCGCACCTCGCGCTGCGCGTCGCCGGCGAGCAGTCGCCTGAGCGCCTCGGGCGCGGCGACGCCCGCGCGCATCAGCTCGAGGCCCCTGTGGCCGTAGGCAGGGTCGACGAACGACTGGGTCGCGACCGCGCCCACGCCGGCCTCGGCCCACGCCACGATCGACCCGACCGAGAACCAGTGCGACTGCACCGCCACGCCCATCTCGCCCGTCGCCGGATCGCGCGCGACAATCGAGAACGTGTGCGCCAGCGGGCCGGGTCTGGCGGCAACTGCCGCTGTCGCGCCCCCCCGCACGGCGGTGCCGCCGCCTGTTTGCGCGAGCGCCACCGACGCAGCCAACGCGACACCGACCGCAGAGAGTGCGATCCGGCGCACCGTCCGAACCGCGTCCTTAGTCCTGCTTGCCCCGCCGAAGCCGGCCGGCAGGCCGTCTGGCGAAGGCGGGAGTCCCGAATCCCGAGTCCCGAGTCCCGATTCTCCCGTGGCTCTTGTGTCCATGCGCATAATATGTCCTACCTCGGGAGGCGAGTCCATGCTGTCGATCGACGCCGGCTATATCACCCGCGTGCTGCAGGACCTGGTCCGCATCAACTCCGTCAACCCGGTGCTCGACCCGTCGGCGCCCGGCGAGCGCGAGCTCGCGCACTACGTCGGCGCGGCGATGGAGAAGATCGGCGCCGAGGTGCGCCACCACGAACCCAAGCCGGGCCGGGTGAGCGTCGTGGCCCGGCTGCGGGGCTTGCGTCCCGGCCGGTCGCTCATGCTGAACGCGCACGCGGACACGGTGGATGTCGCGGGCATGGACGCGCCCTTCTCGGGCGAGCTCAGGGACGGTCGCATCTACGGCCGCGGCGCCTTCGACATGAAGGGCGGCCTGGCCGCCATGATGGGCGCGGCCAAGGCACTCGTCGACGCCGGCCGCCCTCACGGCGGCGAGATTCTGCTGGCGGCCGTCGCCGACGAGGAGTACGCGAGCCTGGGGACCGAGGACCTCGTGACGCGCTACCGGCCTGACGCGGCCATCGTGACCGAGCCGACCGCCCTGGACATCTGTCTCGCGCACAAAGGCTTCGCGTGGTTCGAGGTGACGACCAAGGGGCGCGCCGCGCACGGCAGCCGCTTCGACCTGGGCGTCGATGCGAACATGCGCATGGGGCGCGTGCTGGCCGGCCTCGACGCGCTCGAGCAGGACCTGCGCGCGCGTACGCCTCACCGGCTTGTCGGCCCGCCGTCGCTGCACGCGGCCACCCTCGCGGGCGGCTCGGGACTGAGCACGTACGCGGCCTCCTGCCGGCTGCAGATCGAACGGCGCACCATTCCCGGCGAGCGACGGGACGCGGTGGCCGGCGAGATTCGCGCGATTCTCGAGCGGCTGGCCGCCTGCGACGTGGCGTTCGACGCGTCGTTCGAAGAACTGCTGGTGCGCGAGCCCTTCGAGGTTTTCGAAGGCGCCGCGATTGTCCGGGCGCTCACCGACGCGTCAACGGCGGTCCTGGGCCGCCGGCCGGCGTATGTCGGGCAGACGCCGTGGATGGACGCGGCCCTGCTGGCCGGAACCGGCGCCGAGACCGTGGTGATGGGCGCTGCCGGCGCGGGCGCACACGCGAAGGAAGAGTGGGTGGACCTCGCCTCCGTGCACCAGCTTGCGGCTTGCCTGGCGGAGGCGGCTGTCCGGTACTGTTAGGGCACGGCGCCTTGCCAGCCGAGCCGTCGCCGGCACGTGTGGAGCGCGATGCCGGCGGCGGTCGCGACATTCAGCGAGTCGACGCCGGGCGCGAGGGCGATGCGCGCCCGTTCGCCGGCCGCGTGCAGCGCGCCGTCCGACAGTCCGTCTCCTTCGTGCCCCGTCAGCAGCACCACCGTCGTGCCCGGCGCCATCGCGGAGAGGGCCTCGTCGAGATCGCGCGCGGGCGGCTGCGGCGTCAGCGCGAGCACGCGGGCGCCCGCCTCCCGGAGCCGCCGGAGGCTGCCCGGCCACTGGACATCGACGGCGTGGGGAAGCCGGAGGGCGGCCCCCATCGATACCCTGATCGACTTGCGATACAGCGGGTCGCAGCACCCCGGGCTGAGCAGGATGCCGCCGGCGCCGAACGCCAGCGCATTGCGGAACAACGCGCCCATGTTGTCGCCATCCCCGAGGCGTTCCGCGCCCACGCCCAGCCCCGACGCTGCCGCCTGCTGCCACCAGGCCTCGACGGGCGTGGCGCGGGGCCGCACGCCGATGGCGAGGCAACCCCGGTGCACGTTGAACCCGACGAGCGCTGTGAGACGCTCGACGGGCATGACAAAGACGGGCAGTCGCCCCTGCGCGTCGAGCACGTCGCGCAGGCCCTCCAGGGCCGCCGGCGAGACGAGGACGCTTCGGGTCTCGAAGCGGCCCGACGCCAGGAGGTGCCGCACGACCTGCCGGCCTTCGACGATGAACACGCCGTGACGGCGCAGCAACTCCGGGTCGGGGATGTCGCGGTAGTCGGCGACGCGGGGGTCGCCGGGATCGTCGATGGTGAGAATCATGGCCGCCCGGGGCTCACGTTACCATACAGGTCATGCGGCCGCTGCCGAGGGCCGCGTGCGCGCCGGTGCCCGCGTCGGGCCTCGGGCGTGCCTGCCTGTTCCCTGGTGTGGAGTCTCCGGGTATGATGAGAGGTTAACCGGGCCTCGAAGTTCGAGTCCCGAGTCCCGAGTCCCGAATCCCGGGCCTCGGTCGCACGTTGGAGGTCCACCCGTGCACCGTCCCGAGAAAGTCGCCATCCTCGTGAGCGGCGGTCCCGCTCCCGGCATCAACAGCGTGGTCAGCGCCGCCGCCATCCGCTGCGCCCTCGAGGGCGTCAAGGTGATCGGCATCCTCGACGGCTTCGAGTGGCTCATGCAGGGCGACATCGAGCATACCGTGCCGCTCACCATCGACGAGGTCAGCCGCATCCACTTCCGGGGCGGCTCGCACATCGGCACCTCGCGCGCCAACCCGACCCGGGACCCGGAGCACCTCGAGAACACGGTCCTGTCGCTCCTGCGCATGGACGTGTCGATGCTCATCACGATCGGCGGCGACGACACGGCGTTCTCCGCGATGCGGCTCGAGGAGAAAGCCGCCGGGCGCATTCGCGTGGTCCACGTGCCGAAGACCATCGACAATGATCTCGGGTTGCCGCCGTTTGTCGACACCTTCGGCTACCAGACGGCCAGGCACCACGGCGTTGAGATCGTCAAGAACCTGATGGTCGACGCGACCACGACGTCGCGGTGGTACTTCGTGATCGCCATGGGCCGCAAGGCTGGCCACCTCGCCCTAGGTATCGGCAAGTCCGCCGGGGCCACGCTCACCCTCATTCCAGAGGAGTTCGGCGGCGGGTCCATCCGGCTGAAGACCGTGGTCGACACGCTGGCCGGGGCGATCATCAAGCGCCTCAGCTACGGCCGCCGGCAGGGCGTGGCGGTGATCGCAGAGGGCCTCGTCCTCGACCTGGACCCCTCGGATCTGAACGCGATCGAGGAGGTGGAGCGGGACGCCCATGGCAACCTGCGGATCGCCGAGGTCAACATCGGCGAGATCCTGAAGCAGCAGGTCAACAAGCGCCTCACGGAGTTCGACCTCAAGACCACGATTGTCGAGAAGAACATCGGGTACGAGCTGCGGTGCGCCGATCCGATTCCCCTCGACATGGAGTACACGCGGGACCTCGGCTACGCCGCGGCGAAGTTCATCCTCTCGGGCGGCAACTCGGCGATGGTGTCGATGCAGGCCGGCTACTTCGTGCCCATCCCGTTCAACCAACTGCTCGACCCGGAAACGGGGCGTGCCCGAATCCGCCTGGTGAACATCCACTCCGAGCGGTACGCGATTGCGCGAAGCTACATGATCCGTTTGAAGCGCGAGGACTTCCACGATCCGCACGAGACGGCCAAGCTCGCGGCCACCTGCGGGATCACCATCGAGCGCTTCCGCGAGGAGTTCGAGTACCTGATGGCCCAGGAGCCGCCGCGCCTCAAACTGGACGCCAGCAAGGGCGGCTTCATCGAGGACGAAGCGATGGGCGAGAGCGCCGTCAGGATGTAGATCAGGCGTTGATGGTCGCCGCTACCCGCGCGAGCACCTCGTCGCAGAGGCGCCGGGCGTCTGCCTCGATGGCGGCGACGGCCTCCGCCGCCCTTGCCGTGAAGCCCGCGTCCGCGATGCCGCCCAGATTGATGCGCACATTCAACGCGGCGCCTTCGACGCCGGCGCGCGCGGCCAGCGCCGCGACGCCGGCATCCGACGCCGAGTTGCGGTTGCCTCGCTCGGCGGCGGTGGCGGCGAGCGTGATCGCCTCGAGGCACAGGCGGGCGGTCTGAAGCGGCACCTCCGCCGCCGCTTTGTTCGCCGCTTCGAGGGAGCGCGTCCGCTCGGCCTGCTGCTCCGGCGTGCCCTTCGGCAGGCGCATGGCCTCCATGACGCAGTTGAACGCCTCGGTGTCTTCGTCGACGGCGCGGGACAGCTGACCCTTCAGCGCCTGCCCGCGCTCGGCCATCGCTGCCAGCTCCTCCCACGCCTCCTCGTAACCCTTCTTGCCCACGGTCAGGTTCGCCACCATGGTGGCCAGCGCCGCGCCGAGGCTGCCCATCAGCGCCGCCACCGAGCCGCCGCCCGGAGCTGGCGACTCGGTCGAGACCTCGTCGGCGAACCGTTGCACCGTCATCGACATGAGCAGCGCCGGGGGGGTGAAGTGGTACTCGATGATCTTCTTCGCCGGGTCGAACGGCGCCACCTGGTCCAATCCCATCGAGCGGACGGCGATCTCGACGAGTTCGCGCTCGGGCACGCCGGCCGACTTGCCCTGCTTGCGAAGGAAGTACCGGCCCGCCTCCAGCATCGGCGCCAGGGGCGTCAGCCCAACCAGTTCGGAGCCGGTGACGATGAGGCCGAGCTTGTCGGCTTCTTCGCGGGCGGTTTCGAAGACGACATGCAGGGGCGTGGCCGTGTAGTCGAGCAGGTTGATCGAGATCTGCGCCTGCCGGTACTGCTCGATGTACCAGCCGATGGCACGGACGGCCTTGAGGCGGCCTGGCACCTTCATGGAGGCGCCGGCGGCATCGCGCAGGATCTCGCCCGTCGCATCGCGCTTCGCCCGCCCGCCTTCCCGGATGTTCAAGGCGATCTCGTTCGCCAGGCGCCGGTCGAGGGTGTTCAGGTTGACGTTGTACGCGAGCAGGAACTCGCGCGCTCCCACCACCGTGCCTCCCGAGCGCGCGTTGAACCGGGCGGGACCGGCATCTGGCGCCCAGGCCGGGCTGGCGATCCTGTCGGCGAGGCCCTCGTACTCGCCTGCGCGGATATGGGCGAGGCTGCGGCGCTCCTCACATGCCGCCGCGTGCTCGTAGAAGTACACCGGAATCTGCAACTCGTCGCCGATGCGCCGTCCGACCGCCCTGGCGATGCCGGCGCACTCCGCCATGCTGATGTCCGCGACCGGGATGAAGGGGCAGACATCGAGGGCGCCCATGCGGGGATGCGCGCCCCTGTGGGCCGTCATGTCGATGAGCTCGGACGCTTTCTTCGCGCCGCGGAACGCGGCCTCGGCCACGCCATCCGGCGGGCCGACCAGCGTGTAGACCGTCCGGTTCGTGTCCGCGCCGGGGTCGACGTCCAGCAGTTTCACTCCAGAGACGCTCGCGAGGGCCTGGGCGATGGCGTCGATGACGGCGCGGTCGCGCCCCTCGGAGAAGTTCGGAACACACTCAACCAGTCGAGCCATGCGGAAAGCCTTTCGATTGCACCGCCGGACGGCACTGCCCGCCCAGCGTACGTCCGGCGCGGCCGTACGGGCAAGGGCCTGCCGCGACGTAGCCGACGGAGGAGGGTGCCCAACCGGACGGAGGCGAAGTCGGGGCGTCGTCGGTTATGATGGAAGTCATGGCCGACCGCCCCCCGACCTGCCCGGCGAGAGCCGGGATGAGTTCCCTGCGCCGCTGGCTGCTCGCCGCCGCGGGAGTGCTCGCCGTCGTGCTGGGCGGCATCGGCGCCTTCGTGCCGGGGCTGCCGACGACCATCTTCCTGATCATCGCGTCCTACTGCTTCGCCCGCAGCTGCCCCTGGCTCGAGGAGCGTCTGCTGCGCGTGCCGTTGTTCGCGCCCTACATGCGGTTCATCGACGAGGGCCACGCGATGTCCGCCAAAGCGCGCGTCATCTCCATGACCGCGATGTGGACCTCGGTGTTGCTCAGCCTGGTCGTCCTGCGCGCGTCCGGCCGCTTGTCGACGGCGCTGGCCGTCACGATCGTCGGCGTGGCCGGCATGGGCACGGTCGCCGTGCTCCGCTTCCGGCGCGCTCCCCGCCCGGCGCCCATCGCCGGCGAGTCCTGTTCGACCTGACGCCGGCCGGGGCTACAATGCCCGGTTATGAAGAGACTCCTCCTCCCGCTGCCGCTGGTTCTGTCGCTCACCTTCGTGCCCTCGGCGCAGACGAAGAAGCCCGCTGGGGCCGCACCACCGCCGCCGTTCACCATCGTCGAAGCCAGCATCGCCGACATGCGGGCGGCGATGGAGCAGCGTCGCGTGACGTCGCGCGAGCTCGTCCAGCAGTGCCTCCTTCGAATCGCGACCTACGAGGAGCGGCTGAACGCCGTCATCGCGGTGAACCCGAAGGCGCTCGAGGAGGCCGAGGCCCTCGACCGGGAGCGTGCGCAGGGCAAGGTGCGGGGGCCGCTTCACGGCATTCCGATCGCGCTCAAGGACAACATCCACACGACGAACATGCCAACCACTGGCGGCGCGCTCGCGTTCGAGGGGCTGGTGCCGCCGTACGAGGCAACGCTGACGAAGAACCTGCGCGACGCCGGGGCCATCATTATCGCGAAGACCGTGATGACGGAACTCGCGAATTGGGTGGCCAGCGGCATGCCCGGCAACTACAGTGCCGTCGGTGGCTACGGGATGAACCCGTACGACCCGCGGCGGGATCCGCGCGAGGCCACCGGCGACGGCCGGCCGGTGATGGGGACCGGGGGGTCGAGCTCGGGCATCGGCACGGCGGCGAGCTTCTGGGCCGCCAATGTCGGCACCGAGACGTCCGGGTCCATCCTCAGCCCGTCGAGCGCGAACATGCTGGTTGGCATCAAACCGACCGTCGGCCGCATCAGCCGGTACGGCGTCATTCCCATCACGGCCGATCAGGACACGCCGGGGCCGATGGCGCGCAGCGTGGCGGACGCCGCCATCCTGCTCGGTGCGCTCGAGAGTCCCGCGCCCGACCCGAACGACGCGGCGACGAAGACCTGCACGCCGCCGCCGGGGCGCGACTACACGAAGTTCCTGAACCCGGCCGGCCTCAAGGGGGCGCGCATCGGGATCCCGCGGGCGTTCTTCTACGAGCGGACCACGCCGCCGGGCGCGAGCCAGCCGCGCGGCGGGCTGAACCCGGCCCAGGTGAAACTGATGGCGGAGATCATCGACGTCCTCAAGCAGCAGGGCGCCGTCATCGTCGATCCCGCCGACATCCCCAGCGTCGTGGCGGCCGAGGCCTCGAACAACTTCCTCCTCTGGTCCACCTGCGGCGGCCTCGACAACGCCAAGGGCAAGGACGCCAACTGCTCGGTCGTCTTCAAGTACGGCATGAAGCGCGATTTCGACGCGTGGCTGGCGTCACTCGGGCCGGCGGCGCCGGTCAGGACGCTCACGGAACTGCGGCTGTGGAACGTCGCCCATCAGCGCGCCGGGGCCATCAAGTACGGCCAGGCGCTGCTCGACATCTCCGACGAGATGAACGTCGGCGCCGACCGGGCCCGGTATCAGGCTGATCGTGACAGGGACATCCGGCTGAGCGCCACGGAGGGCATCGACGCCGTGATGAAGGCGAACCGGCTCGACGCGCTGCTCTTCCCCGGGACGTCGAGCGCGTCGATTGCCGCGAAGCCCGGCTATCCGACCGTGTTCGTCCCGTACGGGTTCGCGGCGCCCGGCGGCGGACGCGGCGCCGGCGCAGGGCCTGGCGCCGCTGCGGCCGGCGCGCCGGCCGGGGCCGGCCGGGCGGAGTCGGCCTGGCCTGCGGGGTTCGATCCGAAGCCGTCGGCCGTCGGCGTGAGTTTCACCGGGATGGCGTGCGGCGAGCCGAAGCTCATCGCGATCGCCTACGCGTTCGAACAGGCGACGAAGAAACGCGTGCCGCCCGGGCTATAGGCCCATCTCGCGCTTGACGGCGGCGAACGCGTCGAGCGCCCTCTCGAGTTCGGCCCGCGTGTGGGCCGCCGATATCTGGGTCCGGATGCGCGCTTCGCCCTTCGGCACGACGGGGTACGAGAACCCGATCACGTAGACGCCCTTCTGGAGCATCGCGTCGGCGGCCTTCACCGCGAGTGCGGCGTCGCCGATCATCACCGGGCAGATCGGGTGCGTGCCCGGGAGCACCCGCAGGCCGATCTGCGCCAGACCTTCCCTGAAGAAGCGCGTGTTGGCCTCGAGCGTGTCCCGCAGTTCGGTCGACTGGCTCAGCATGCCGAGCACCTTGAGCGTGGCGCCGGCGATGCTGGGGCAGAGCGTGTTCGAAAAGAGGTACGGCCGCGATCGCTGGCGGAGCAGTTCGATGATCTCCCGGCGCCCGCTCGTGTACCCGCCGCTTGCGCCGCCGAGGGCCTTGCCAAGGGTGCCCGTCAGCACGTCCACGCGGTCCGCCACTCCCTGATACTCGGGCGTGCCACGCCCGCGCGTCCCGACGAAACCCACCGCGTGCGAGTCGTCGACCATCACGAGCGCGTCGTAGCGCTCGGCAAGATCGCAGACGCCAGGCAGGTTCGCAAGGGAGCCGTCCATCGAGAAGACGCCATCGGTGGCGACCATCCGGAACCGCGCGCCGCTGGCCGCCTGCAGCTTCGCCTCGAGGTCGTGCAGGTTGTTGTTGAGGTAGCGCTGGCGGTGCGCGCGGCAGAGGCGGATGCCGTCGATGATGCTTGCGTGGTTGAGCGCGTCGCTGATGATCGCGTCGTGCTCGTGCAAGAGCGTTTCGAACAGGCCGCCGTTCGCGTCGAAACAGGACGAGTAGAGGATCGTGTCTTCGGTGCCGAGGAACTCGCTCAGCTTCGCTTCGAGCTGCTTGTGCACGGACTGCGTGCCGCAGATGAAGCGGACGCTCGCCATCCCGTAGCCCCACCGCTCGAGTGCCGCACGGGCCGCCTCCCGCACGGCCGGGTGCTGCGCCAGGCCCAGATAGTTGTTGGCGCAGAAGTTCAGGACGGGTTTGCCGTCGGCGACGCGGATGGTGCTGCCCTGGGGCGTGATGATGACCCGCTCGCTCTTGTAGGTGCCGGCGTGGCGGATTTCCTGAAGTTGCTGGCTGGCGTGCTGCTGGAACGAACCGTACATGGAGAGCCTCGCTGTCGTCGGGCGCGCCGGTCGGCAACCGAAGCCCCGACCGCGGGGAGCGCTCTCTATTCTCGTGCGGGCGGGCGGGAAAAGGGAAGGTGGTTCCGGCCCCGGTCTGGAGTTGGTCGGGACGACCCTTCGACAGGCTCAGGGTCCCCTCGCTGGAAACTGGTCGGGGCGACTGGATTCGAACCAGCGACCCCCTGCGCCCAAGGCAGGTGCGCTACCGGGCTGCGCTACGCCCCGACCCGAATCCTCATTATGACATCTTCCCGTTCAGGAACGCCTCGTAGGCGGTCATGTCGAAGATGCCGTGCCCAGAGAGGTTGAAGAGGATCGTCCTCTTCTCGCCAGCTTCCCGCGCGATGAGCGCCTGCCGCATCGCCGCGTGAACCGCGTGGGCCGACTCCGGCGCGGGGATGGTGCCCTCGCACCGCGCGAACTGCACCGCGCTCTCGAACACGGTGCGCTGGTCGTACGCCTCCGCCTCGATGACGCCGGCAGCCAGCAGGTGGCTGACAAGCGGCGCCGACCCGTGGTACCGCAGGCCCCCGCTGTGCACCGGAGGCGGCACGAAATTGTGCCCGAGCGTGTGCATCATGAGCAGGGGCGTCATCCCGGCGGTATCGCCGAAGTCGTATTCGCGCGGGCCCTCGGTCAGGGTCGGGCACGAGGAGGGCTCGGCGGCAATCGCCCGCAGCGCCGGCCGATCACCCTTCAGCTTGTCCTTCAGGAACGGGAAGGTGAGGCCGGCGAAGTTGCTGCCGCCGCCGTGGCAGGCCACAAGAATGTCGGGATAGTCGCCCGCCAGCTCCATCTGCTTCTTCGCTTCGAGCCCGATGATCGTCTGGTGCAGCATGACGTGGTTCAGCACGCTGCCGAGGGCGTACTTCGTATCGTCGCGTCCCGCGGCGTCCTCGATCGCTTCCGAGATGGCGATGCCCAGGCTGCCGGGCGAGTCGGGGTGCTCGGCCAGGATGTTGCGGCCGGCCTGCGTCAGGTTCGAAGGGCTCGCGACGACGTCGGCGCCGTAGGTGTTCATCATGATGCGTCGGTACGGCTTGAAGTCGTAGCTCACCCGCACCATGTACACCATGCACTCGAGGCCCATCAGGCGGCACGCGCACGCGAGCGCCGAGCCCCACTGCCCGGCTCCCGTTTCGGTGGCCAGCCGCTTCACGCCCTCCTGCTTGTTCGCCCACGCCTGCACGAGCGCGGTGTTCAGCTTGTGGCTGCCCACCGGGCTGACGTGTTCCGACTTGTAGTAGATGCGCGCCGGCGTATCCAGGAACTCCTCGAGGGCGCGGGCCCGGTACACCGGGCTGGGCCGGTAGAGGCGGTAGATATCGCGCACCTGGTCCGGAATCTCGATGGCAGGCTCGAGCGACATCTCCTGCTTGATGAGCGCGATCGGGAAGATCGGGGCGAGCGCTTCGGGGCCGATGGGCTCCTTCGTGCCGGGGTGAAGCGGCGGCGGCAGCGGCGTCGGCAGGTCCGGCGCGATGTTGTAGAAGTGGGTCGGGATCTCAGATTCGGGCAGGGTGATCTTCGTGTCGGTCATGCGATCCTCATCCTGTCAGCACTACTTCACGGTTACGGCGGCCTTCACGCGGACGTTCTTCGCCGGCAGGCAGATGCTGCCGTTGCAGGCCTGGAACGAGACGTCGATCTCGAGCGCGTGCGGGCCGGCGGCCGCGCTGGCGGCAACACCCACCGGAAGCCGGAACGTCGCCTCGCCGGTGTACGACGCCGTAATCTGTCCGAAGGCTTCGTCCATCTCGCGTTCAGGCTCGGGCGCCTCGAGCTTGCCCGCGGCGGAGAAGACCGGGTTCTTGACGACGGTGAGCTCCACCGGCCGCGGTCCGACGTTGGCCTCGTCCGGGGCGTACACGTGCCAGCCTTCGTCGATCGCCGCCGTGAGGACGGCGATGAGCCTTCCGCCGGCCGTCGCGTGGCCGGGGGCAGGCTCCAGCGCGAGCGACCATGTGACGGGCTGCGGCGGGCCCTGCTGAGCCGCGGCGGAGTGTGCCCCGACAGTCGCTGCAACCAGCAGCAAGGCCGCGAACCGGAGGGAGAACGGTTTGGGGGAACGCAGGTTCATGGCTATATGCTACATGAGCCGGCGGCGTTCCTGCCTGCGCTTCCGGGCGGGGCGGGCGCCGCTGACGGAGTGAACCCATGAAGAAACTGCTTGCGGCCGCTGTGGCGGCCGCCGTCGCGTTTGCCGTGACGGTCTTCGCGCAGGCCCCGGCGCCGCCCTCGATGGCCGCCACCCCGTCGGGTTGCCTTGCGTCCGCGCGGGAGTACCGCCAGGCGCTGATGAAGGATCTCCAGGCCCGGCTGAAGGCGAGCGGGAAGCCGACCTCGCAGGAGGACGTGAACGCGGTGGGCGCGAGGACCGCCGCGTACGCGTCGGCGTGCGCCGCGCAGTTCACGAAGAGCGGCCTGGCGGCCGCCGAGGTGCCCGCCCTTGCGGAGCTCCAGATCGAGGCGCAGCAGATCGACGCGGCCAGAGAGACCATTGCGCGCGCAGTCGCCGCCCCGGGCGCTGACGCGGCCGCGAAGGCCGCGACGCTCACCACGGGCGTGCGCATCCTCGCGCGCCAGTTCCGCCAGGCCGGCGTCCTGGACCAGGCCGAGGCCTGGGTGGCGGAACTCGAGAAGCTGCCAGCAGACTTCGTGCGCGAGCGCATCGAGGCGCACGGCGTTCTGAACGGCTACTACCGTGCCGACGACATCGACGCGGGCATCATCAGGCATTCGACACGCATCATCGAACTGACGACGGCGCTGCCGGCCGACGAGCGGACCCCTCCGCTCTCGAACACGATCGTCGCGGCGTACTCGAATCTGGCCGAGGCGTGGGCCGGCCGGGAGCAGACGGCGCAGGCGCTGGACCTGCTGCGCCGCGCGCCGGCCGAACTGAAAGATGTGGCGGGCGTTGCCGAGCGCCTTGCGCCGACCGTCGAACGCTACGAGCTGGTCGGAAAGCCCGGCGCCGCGATCGAGGCGCCGGCATGGCTGCACGCGCCCGAGGGCACCACGACGCTCGACATGGCGGGCGGCGTCACCTGGCTGCAGTTCACGGCCCACTGGTGCGGGCCGTGCCGTGAGGCGTACCCGGCCGCCGTGCGCCTGCAGAAGCAGTTTGGCGCACGCGGGTTCCGCGTCGTGATGGCCACCGAGCTCTACGGCTACTTCGAGAACCGCCGCAACCTCGCGCCGGCCGACGAAATGGCCGCGCTCCGCAGCTATTTTCCGAAGCACGGCATCGCCTGGCCGGTGGCCGTCGCCGGCGCCGCCCCGGCGGTGATGGAGAACGGCAGGCCGGTGCGCAGGGTCAACGTCAACGCCGCGAACTACAAGGTCGCCGGCATTCCGCAGATCCACATCATCGATCGCAAGGGCATCGTCCGCCTGATTATGATCGGTTTCGATGAGGCGAACGAACCGCGGCTCGCCGCGATGATCGCGCGGCTGCTCGGGGAGTGAGCAAGCAGGGAGTTGGGGGCCGGCCCTTCGACCCGCCGCTGTCGCGGCTCGCTCAGGACGAGCCCGGCTCCGGCGGATCCCGGGCTCGGGACGCAGACGCCAGTGCGGGCGTCATACAGTCGCCATGAGGAATCGCGCAGCGTTGCTCGCCCCGTTCCTGGTCGCGGCCGTCTGGACCGTTCAGGCGCGTGCCGCGGAGCAGTCGAAGACCTCCGCGCCGCTCGCCGTCGGCGACATGTTCCCCCGCCTCGAGGCCGAATTCCTCACGGGCCGGAAGGCCGTGCTGCCCGACCCCGCGGCGGGGAAATCCGCGCTCGTGATGATGGGCTTCACCTACGATTCCCGATTCGCCGTCGAGAAGTGGGCCGAGCACGTCAGCCGCGAATTCAGCGCGAACGACAAGCTGACCTTCTTCGAAGTGCCGGTGATCGGCGGTATGGGTCGGATGGCGAAGTGGTTCATCGACTCGGGGATGCGAAAGGGCACACCGAAGGCGCTGCACGAGAACGTCATCACCGTGTACGGCGGCGCGGACCGCTGGAAGAAGGCCATGGGGTTCTCGAAGGCCGACGAAAACGCGGCCTACCTGGCCCTCCTCGGCCCGGACGGCCGCGTGCAGTGGCTGCATCGCGGCGCGTTCACCGATGAGGCGATGGCTGCGCTCAAGACGGCGATCGCGGGGGGAAACGGCCCGGCCGCCGCGCCGTAGAAATCCGTTCTGGCGCGGCCGGCTTGCCTCGACGAATGAAACCTCCCGGCCCAAAGTAGAATCCTTCATATACACGTATGAGGATTCCCATGCGCTTCCGTCACCTTCTCGCGGCACTCGTGGCTGTCGGTCTTGCCGCCGGGCACGCTGCCGCCCAGGCTCCGCTGAGCCTCGACGAGGCCGTCGCCCGGGCGGTGAAACAGAATCCGTCGGCCCGCATGGCCGAGTCCGCCGGGCGCGAGGCCTCCGAGCGGGCCAGGCAGGCTCGAGCCGGGTGGATGCCGAGGCTGGACCTGACCGAAACCTGGCAGCGCGGAAACCAGCCCGTGTTCGTGTTCGGGTCGATTCTGGCCCAGCGCACCTTCACCGAGGCCAACTTCGCCATCGATGCGCTGAACAACCCCGACCCGGTGTCGAACTTCCGCACGGGCATCTCGGTCGAGCAACTGGTGTTCGACGGCCTGCGCACGCGGTCGGCCAACCGCTCGGCTGACATCGGCCTGGAGATCGCCGACGCGAGCAGCCGGGAAACCGCCTCCTCGCTGCGTCTGGGGGCCACCAGGGCGTTCGGTGAGGTCCTGATGGCGCAGGCGAACCGCGCGGCGGCCGCCGCCGCGCTGGAATCTGCGGAGGAGGACGTCCGCCGGGCGGAGCGCCGCCGGGATGCGGGGCTCGCAACCGAGGCGGACGTGCTGGCGGTGAAGGTGCATCTCGCGCAGATCCGCGAGCGCCAGATCAGCGCGGCCAGCCGTGAAACCGTGGCCAGGCTGCAGCTCAACGAGGTGATGGGGGAGCCGCTCGACGCCCGGTTCGAGCTGCAGGCGCCGGCCGCAGCGGCAGCGTCCGCAGCGCCGGCGGTGGCCGACCTCGAGGCGGAGGCCTTGGCGACGCGGCCGGACGTCGTTCGGGCGGCCGCCCAGGAGCGTCTCGCACAGGAGTCGATCGCGGCGGCGAAGTCGGTGTTTTACCCGCAAGCCGCGGTCCAGGGCGTCTACGAGTTCAACGGCGGGACGTTCTCGGACCGCGCCTCGGCCTGGACCATCGGCGCGGTCTTCCGCTGGAACGTCTTCAGCGGCTTTTCCGACTCGGCGAGGCTCGGCGAGGCGAAGGCGGCCGCCGAGCGCGCGCGCGCTGATCGCCAGCGCCAGGAAGCCGCGGCACGGGTGGACGTCCGCGCCGCGCTGGCGCGCCTCGAAGAAGCCCGCGCGCGCGTCGAAGTGGGGCGCCTCGCCGTGGCGCAGGCGAAGGAAAGCCACCGCATCGTCCGCGACCGCTTCGATGCCGGGCTCGCTCCGGTGAACGACCTGCTTCGTTCTTCGACCGCCGTGCTCGACGCCGAGTCCCACCAAACCGGTGCCGCGATCGATGCTCTTATCAGCGCCGCGATGCTCGAGCGGGCGCTCGGAAGGTAACGCCATCATGAAAGCCACGTTCGTCATTTCGGCCTTGCTCATCGGCGCGTCCGCCGCCGGGTGCTCGCACGAAGAAGCCCCGAAAGCTCCTGCCGGGTCTCCCGTATCCGTCTCGGTGGCGTCCGCCGTCGAACAGGATCTCGTCACGCCCTTCGAGGTCGGCGGCGTCGTCCGCGCGCAGCGCGTGGCGGTGATTGTCAGCCGGATCATGGCCGATGTGCGCGCCGTGCCGGTCAAAGCCGGCGACCGCGTCCGGGCGGGACAGGCGCTCGTGCTGCTCGACGGGCGCGAATTGCAGGCCCACCGGAGCCGGGCGACGGCGGGCCAGGCGGCCGTGACGCAGTCCACCGCGCTCGCGGAAGCCGACCGCCAGGCCGCCGAGGCCGGCCTGGCGCTTGCCCGCCTCACGCACCGGCGCATCACCGACCTCAAGGCCAAGAACTCGGCCACGCAGGGCGAGGTCGACGAGGCCGTCGCCAACCTGCGCGGGGCCGAGGCGAGGATGAAAGTGGCCGAGGCGCGGGTCCTCGAGGCGAAGGCGGCCATCGATTCGGCCGCGGCCGGCGCATCGGCCGCCGGCGTGGCGGCCTCCTACGCCACCCTGACGGCGCCCTTCGACGGCGTGGTCACCGAGAAGAGCGTGGACCCGGGCAACATGGCGAGTCCCGGCCAGCCGCTCCTCACGGTGGAAGACGACAGGACCTTCCGTCTCGAAGTGCGCCTCGACGAGTCGCGCGCCGCTCTGGTGCACGTGGGAGACGAGGTGGGCGCGCGCTTCGAAGACGGCGCGCCATCGCTGACCGGGCGCGTGGCCGAGGTCGAGCGGATGCTCGATTCCGGCTCGCACGACTTCCTCGTGAAGATCGACCTGCCGCCCGGGACGCCGCTCCGATCGGGCATGTACGGCCGCGCCGTCCTCCGGGGCGCGGCGCGAAAGGGACTCGCCGTGCCCGCGGCGGCCGTCGTTCGCCGGGGCCAGCTCGCGAGCGTCTTCGTCGTCGAGGCCGACAACCGCGCCCGCCTCAGGCTCGTGAACGCGTCGGAGCCGGTCAACGACCTGGTCGAGGTGCGCGCCGGGCTGCGCAGCGGTGAGCGCGTCGTCGTGTCGCCGCCGGCGGCGCTCCTGGACGGCTCGCCGGTCACCATCGCGCCGGCGGCGGGGAGCGTCCGATGACAGGCCCGCACGGCATGGCCGGCCGCCTCGCGGCCGCGTTCATCGATTCCAAGCTGACCCCCCTCTTCCTCCTGGCGTCGCTCGCCCTGGGCGCGATGGCCGTGGTGGCGCTGCCGCGCGAGGAGGAGCCCCAGATCATCGTGCCGATGATCGACGTCATGGTGCAGATGCCCGGTGCATCGCCCGCCGAAGTCGAGCAGCGCGTCACGAGGCCCATGGAGAAGCTGATCTGGGAAATCCCCGGCGTCGAGTACGTCTACTCGACCTCGAGCCCGGGCATGTCCATGGTGATCGTCCGCTTCTACGTCGGCCAGAACGAAGAGCAGGCCATTGTCCGGCTCAATCAGAAGCTCTTCGCCAACATGGACGTGATCCCGCCCGGCGTGTCGCCTCCCATGGTGAAGCCGCGGTCGATTGACGACGTGCCGGTGATGGCCATCACGCTCTGGGGCGCACGGTACTCCGACGTCGAGCTGAAGCGGGTCGCGGAGCAGCTGCACGATGTCATCAAGGAAGTCCCGGACGTCTCGGAAGTCACGATAGCGGGAGGGCGCCGGCGCCAGATTACCGTCGAGATCGACCGGGCCCGCCTCTCGTCGTATGGCATCGATCCGCTCGGCGTGCAGCGCGCCATCCAGTCCGCCAACATGCGCCAGCGCGCGGGCGAGATCGTCAGCGGCGGCCGCAGCGAGATCGTCGAAGCGGGGGCCTGGATCGACAGCGTGGCGAGGCTGGAGAGCGTGGTCGTCGACGCGCGCGCGGGCCGCTCGGTGTGGCTGCGTGATGTGGCCGACATCCGCGACGAGGACGGGGAGCCGACGTCGTACGTCTCCCATTACGCGCCGGATGGACGCGCGTACCCGGCGGTGACGATCTCGATCGCGAAGCGCAAGGGCGTCAACGCCATCGACCTCACGCGCCGGATTTCGGCCAAGCTCGACACCGTCCGCGGCGTGCTGGTGCCCGCCGACCTCCAGACGACCGTCACCCGGAATTACGGGGACACGGCCGCCCACAAGTCGAACGAGCTGCTCTGGCACATGTTTTTGGCGGTGGTGTCGGTCGGCATCCTGATCTGGCTCACGCTCGGCCGCCGCGAGGCGGCCGTGGTGCTGGTCGCCATCCCGGTGACCCTGGCCCTCACGCTGCTCGTCATCTTCCTCTATGGCTACACGCTGAACCGCATCACGCTGTTCGCGCTCATCTTCTCGATCGGGATCCTGGTCGACGATGCGATTGTCGTCGTCGAGAACGTGGTGCGCCACGCCCGCCTGTCGACGGGGGAGGAGGGCACGTTCAGCGCCCTGATCGTGAAGGCCGTCGACGAGGTCGGCAACCCGACGATCCTGGCGACGCTGACGGTGATTGCCGCCATCCTGCCGATGGCGTTCGTCGGCGGCCTGATGGGGCCCTACATGCGGCCCATTCCCGTCGGCGCGACGGCCGCGATGCTGTTCTCGCTGGTGGTGGCGTTCATCGCGACGCCCTGGGCGGCGAAGCGGCTGCTGCAGAAGCCGGGCCACCACGACCACGGCGGAGACGACCGGTTGACGCGCCTGTACCGCCGGTTCATGAGCCGCTTGATCGGCGAGCCGCGCGTCCGGACGATGTTCCTCGCGGCGATCGTGCTGCTGCTCCTCGTCGCCGTCGCCCTCGTCCCACTTGGCCTCGTCACCGTCAAGATGCTGCCGTTCGACGACAAGAACGAGTTCCAGGTCATCGTCAACATGCCCGAAGGCACGCCGCTCGAAGAGACCGCACGCGTCACCGCGCTGCTGGCCCAGGAAGCCATGAAGCAGCCGTCGGTGACGCATCTCCAGAGCTACGTGGGCGCCGCGTCGCCGTACAATTTCAACGGCCTGGTCCGCCATTACTTCCTCCGCCGGGCGCCGCACCAGGCCGACCTGCAGGTCAACCTCCTGCCGAAGGAGGAGCGGTCTCTGCAGAGCCACGCGATCGCCAAGCGCATGCGCGACGTGCTGGCGCCGCTGGCCGCGAAGGCCGGGGCACGGATCCAGGTGGCCGAGGTCCCGCCGGGGCCGCCGGTGCTCCAGACGCTGGTGGCCGAGGTGTACGGCCCGGATCCCGCGCGACGGCTCGAAGTCGCCAAGACCGTGAAGGACATCTTCAGCGGCACGCCAGGCGTGGTCGACGTCGACTGGTACGTCGAGGCGCCGCAGCCCAAGATCACCATCGACGTGGACGCGCAGAAGGCCGCGGCGGCCGGCGTGAACGCGGCGGCGCTCGCCTCGCTGGCGCGCATGGCCGGCGCCGGCGAGATCGCCGGGATCCTGCACGACGACCAGGCCCGCAGCGACGTGCCGATCGTGCTGCAGCTCCCGCGCGCCGACCGCGGATCGCCTGACGCGCTCAGGAGCGTCCGGATCATGGGCGCGGTGCCGGTGTCACTCGGAGAGCTGGCGGTGGTCGGCCGGACGGTCGAGCCGCCGAGCCTCTATCACAAGAACCTCCAGCCGGTGACCTACGTGCTCGGAGACGTCGCGGGCGAGATCGAGAGCCCGGTCTACGCCATCCTCCAGATGAACAAGGCGCTGGGGAAGATCCAGCTGCCCGAGGGGTACCGCTTCGAGGTCTTCAACGCCGCGCAGCCCTTCGACAGCACGAAGTACGCGATGAAGTGGGACGGCGAGTGGCACATCACCTACGAGGTGTTCCGCGACCTCGGCATCGCCTTCGCCGCGGCCCTGCTGCTCATCTACATCCTGGTCGTCGGCTGGTTCCAGTCCTTCACCACGCCGATGATCATCATGGCGTCGATCCCGCTGTCGCTGGTCGGCATCCTGCCCGCGCACGCGGGGATGGGCGCGTTCTTCACGGCCACGTCGATGATCGGGTTCATCGCGGGCGCCGGGATCGTCGTGCGGAACTCGATCATCCTCGTCGACTTCGTCGAGCTCCGCGTGCGGGAAGGCATGCCGCTCGAAGCGGCCGTCGTCGACGCGGGCGCCGTCAGGTTCCGGCCCATCGCGCTCACCGCGGCGGCCGTGGTCGTCGGCGCGGGGGTCATCCTGTTCGACCCGATATTCCAGGGTCTCGCCATCTCGCTCATCGCGGGGTCCGTCGCGTCGGTGGTGCTGGCGCCGCTGACCGTGCCCGTGTTGACCTACCTGATGGAGCGGCGCCGGATGGCGGCGGCCGGTCAGGCGGCCGCTCCGGCCGGAGCCGTCCAGGAGGCTGCCGCCGCCACGTGGGCGTATCCGCCACGGAAGGTGCTCGTGGCCGTCGACTTCGGAGACGCATCCGCGCGGGCGCTCCGGGTGGCCGAGGTGTTCGCGGCGCGGCACGGGGCAACGATTACGGCGCTGCACGCGGATACCCTCGACGTGCCACCCTACTTCACCCACGACCAGTTGGACGAGGTCGAGCGCCATCACGCGCAGCATCGCCGCGAGGCGCAGGAGTACCTCGAACGGTTCGTCCGTCCGCTCGCGCCATCGGCCGTGGCGTCGATGGTGGACGGACCGGCCGTGGAAGCCATACTCGCGGCCGCGTCGAGCCACGATCTCGTCATCCTGGGGACCCACGGCCGCCGGGGTGCGAGCCGCTGGTGGATTGGCTCGGTCGCCGAGCGCGTCATCCGGGACGGCCGGGTGCCGACCCTCGTCGTCCGGTCCGAGACCACACCGACTCCCGGCCAGCAGCCGTTTGTCCGGCCGGTGGCCGTCGCCGGCACCGAGTCCCACGGCGAAGTGCTCAGCTATGCACAGGCGCTTGCCGCGAGCTTTGGCGGCGAGGTCGCCGAGAAGTCCGTGTCGTCGCTCAACGACCTGGAATGCGACCCCACTGCCACGCTGATGGTGGTGGCGACCGGGTGGCGGCAGGGCGCGGGCTGGTTCGGCGAAACGGCGGAGCAACTGGTTCGGAACTGCGCGCTGCCCATGCTCTTCGTGCCGAAGCGAGACCGTCAATAGCCCGTAACGTCTTGCGACAGGAGTAGTTATGAGTATTGATCGCGCCCTTCGCCTGATCGCCGGGGCCTTCGTGTTCGCCAGCGTCATGCTGGGAATGTTCGTCCACCCCAACTTCTACTGGTTCACCGCGTTTGTCGGGCTGAACCTCGTCCAGTCGGCGTTCACCAACTGGTGCCCGATGATGGCGATCCTCCGGAAAGCCGGCCTGAGAGGGTGAATCCCCCGACGGCCGGGGGTGTATACTCTATCGGATCCCCTGGAGGCAAGGGGCCTCCCCGTGGGTCGCCATCATAGAGGAGACGTGACGATGCGAAGCTTGAAGTTCGTGGTGCTCACCCTTGGCCTTGCCCTGACCGTCGCCGCGTGCGGCGCGCCGCCGCAGGCCGATCTCGATGCCGCCAAGGCGGCGACGGATTCCGCGATGACCGCGGGCGCCGGCGACTACGCGGCCGGGTCGATGAAGGCCGTCGAGGACGCCCAGGCCGCGCTGGATGCCGAACTGAGGGCGCAGGAAGGGAACTGGCTGAAGTCTTACACGAAGGCCAAGGAACTCGCCGCCGCCGTCAAGACCGCGGGCGAGAAGGCTGCCGCCGACGCCGCCGCCGGCAAGGATACGGCGAAGAACGAAGCGACCGCCGCCATCGACGGCGCGAAGACGCAGCTCGCCGACGCCCAGGCACTGCTCGACAAGGCGCCGAAGGGCAAGGGCACCGCGGCCGACATCGAGGCGATGAAGACCGATCTGGCGACCGCGGCCACGGCTATCACCGAGGCCGAAACGGCGCTTGCCGACGGCAAGTTCCTGGATGCGAAGGCCAAGGCCGAGTCCGCCAGCAACACGGCCAACACCGTGAAGACGGCCGTCGAGGCCGCCATGGCCGCTAAGAAGCGGTAACGACGCTCGTTTGTCCCGCCCGACCCCCGAGGTGACGCGCCGCCGCGCGTGGCGCCGGGTGACCCTCGGCATCGCCGCCATCGCGCTGGTCGCGGCGATCTCGGGGGTCATCCATACCATCGCCTCGCGCCGTGAGGCCCTCATGGCGGGGGCTGCCGAGTCCGCGCGCGCGGCGGTCGCCGATGCCCGCGGGGCAGGCGCCGCGCTCTGGGCGCCCCTCGAACTCCAGCACGCCGAGCAGGCGTCGCGCGAGGCCCTGACGGCGCAACGCGTCGAACTGACGCGCGTGTGGCCGGTCCCTGCTGCGGCCCGCGTCATCGAGGAGTTCGGCAGAACCGAGACCCTCGCGCGCACCGCCGCGGCAGCCGCCGGGGAACGCCGATCGAGAGCAGAGTCGTCCGCCCGGGCCCAGATCGAAGCCGCGCACCGGCTCGTCTCCGCCAGCGAGTCGATGGCGGAGAAGCTGCGCGTCGGCAAGGAACGCCGAAGCCTTCTGGCGTCGGCGCGGCTAGCGGTCGAGGAGGCGCGCGTCTTCCAGCGTGCGGGCGACTATCGCAACGCCACCGTCAGGGCCCTGCGCGCCGAGGAGCTGAATGCCCGGGTACAGGAGCATGCGGCTACTGTGGTGGAGCGCTATGCCGACCCCGCGACCATCGCCCGGTGGCGCCGCTGGATCGACGACACCGTCGCGTGGTCGAAGCGAGAGGGCCGCGCGGCGATCGTGGTCGCCAAGGAGGCGCACCGGCTGACGCTGTACCGCCGGGGCGTTGCCCTTGCCACGTACACGGTGGATCTCGGGTTCAACTGGACCGCCGACAAGCTGCACGAAGGAGACGGCGCGACGCCGGAGGGCCGCTACCGCGTCGTGGCCCGTCTTGGCCGGTCGGCGTCGATCTACCACAAGGCGCTCCTGCTGGACTATCCAAACGCCGGTGATCGCGCCGAGTTCACGCGCGCCCGGCGCGACGGCGCGCTTCCGGCCGGCGCGAGAATCGGCGGCCTGATCGAGATTCACGGCGGGGGCGGCCGCGACCAGGACTGGACCGACGGCTGCGTGGCCCTGGCCAACACGGACATGGACCGCGTGTTCGAACTCGCGGGCGTCGGCACGCCCGTGACCATCGTGGGGAGCGACGAGTATGGAGCCATCGCCGAGTTCGCCGACCGGCGGCGGGCGGGCGCCGACGGCCGGCGGCCCTGACGCGGCGGCGGGAAGGGCGCCCCGCGGCCGACGCGTGGGGACCCTTGCCGCCGCGGCCGCCGGTGCCGTGCTGTTGACCGCCGTGCTGGCCGGAACCGGCTACCGCTACGAGCCGTATGCGGAGCAGCCCCTGACGGTGTCGATCGAGGTTCCGTCCGACGCCCGCCCGCTCCAGCAGTTCGTCTCGCGCCTGCGCAGCCGCCAGCGGCAGTTGTCGTCGCGGCTCGGCGCGCTCGCGCCGAAAGGCGTCTACATCGTCATCGACCAGACGCAGAACCGGCTCTACCTGCGGCGCGCGAACGAGACGCTGCTGCAGGCGGTGTGTTCCGCCGGGTCGGGCATGGTGCTGCGGGAAAGCACCGGCAAGAAGCGGGAGTGGGTGTTCGATTCGCCCCGCGGCAGGTTCGAGGTCCGTTCGATGACGCGCAATCCCGTCTGGCGCAAGCCGGACTGGGCCTTCGTGGAAGAGTCGCAGCCGATTCCCAGGAACCCGGCCGACCGGCTCGACTATGGCACGCTGGGCGAGTACGCGCTGTATTTCGGCGACGGGTTCATGATCCACGGCACGCTGTACGAACGCCTGCTCGGGCGCGCGGTGTCCCACGGCTGCATCCGCGTCGGCCGCGACGACCTGCGGAAGGTGTGGGCGAACTCGCGCCTCGGCACGCAAATCTACATCTACTAGGATGGGCACATCATGAGGGCAGGCCGGGTCGGTTCCGTCGCACGACTCGTCGCGGGAACCGCGATGGCGGTCGCGCTGGTGGCGTGCCAGGGCGGGCCGGCGCCGGCGACAGCGTCCGACCCCCGTTCCGGGGCCGCGCGTCTCGAGCGGGCCAACGCCCAGTTGCAGAAACAGATCGAACTCGCGTCCGGGAAGGCGTTCTATCTCGTGCTCGACCCGGCCAACGCCGGCCTCACGCTGATGCTGAAGGGCGCGCCGCTGCAGCGCTTCACCGTGCTCGGTCTGCAGATTGGCCACCCGCGCGTGGGCTGGGTGAGCGACCGCGATCCGCGCCACGTGCAGAGCGTCATCTGGTCCGGTGGTGAGCTGGACCCGCCCAGGCAACTCGATCGGCTGGTCATGCAGTCGGCAGAGCCGGGAAAGGGCGCGCCGGAGCCGGCGCCGCCGACGATCCCGCCGACCGCGGAGGAGCGCTACCCCGTGCCCTCGCGATACCACGTCAGGTTCGCTGACGGGCTCTCGGTGGAAATCCTGCCGAGGGAAGCGGACGTGTCGGTCGGCCGGTGGGCCCGCGCACGGGCCGCGATGGCCGAGAGGGCGCGCGACGTCTTCTTCGCGATGCGAAGCGCCGACCGTGATGCCATCCGGCTCCGCGTCACGCTGGAACCGGAGGACGCGCAATCGGTCTATCGATCGCTGCCGCCGGCGGTCCGCCTCATCGTGCTCGACGGAGCGGTCGAGCCGGCTCCGCCGGACGCGGGGCCCGGACGATAGATCCACCAGGGGACCCGCCGGGGGGATGGCGGGCGGGAGATGTCCATGCGTGCAGGGCCGCGCGTCAGCCGCGTCAGCATCCTGAACGACGTCCTCGGTCCCGTCATGCGCGGGCCGTCGAGTTCCCACACCGCCGGTTCGTACCACATCGCGACGATTGTGACGGGATTGCTCGGAGCCCCAGCCGTCGAAGCCGTGTTCGCCTTCGACCCCGCCGGCTCGTACGCGCAGGTCTACCGGCAGCAGGGCGTCGACCGCGCGTTCGCGACGGCGCTGATGGGATGGGAACTGACCGATGGTCGGTTTGCGGCGTCGCTCGACCTCGCGGCGGACGCTGGCCTCGGCATCCGTTTCGAGGTCCGTCCGCTCGCGAACGCTGATCACCCGAACACCGTCGAGATCGCGCTGCGCACGGCGGAAGGGCGCACGCTCAGTGCCACCGCCCGCTCCATCGGCGGCGGCGCGGTCGAGGTCATCGAGGCGGCCGGCTGGCCGGTCCTCCTGACGGGCTACACCTGGGAGGCCCTGGTGGAGACGCCGGCCGAGCGTGCCGGCCTGGCCGCGTCCATTCTGTCGGCGGACGGCCAGACCGCCGGCGAGCCCGATCGCGTCGAGCAGGGCGGGCGCGTAATGGTCGACGTGAGACGGCTGGTCCCGCTCGACGCTGCCGCCAGGGCGCAGATCGCCGCGCTCGGCCCCGGCGTCACGCTCTCTGAGGCTCCCCCGATCGCGTTCGTGAAACGCGGGCGGCAGCTGTTCCAGAGCGCCGCTGAAATGCTGGCCCTGGCGGGGGAGCGCGGCTGGACGCTCGGACGCGTCGCCCTGGCCTACGAAGCGGAACTGCTCGGCCTGTCCGAGCAGGCGGTCGTCGCCGAAGTGACCCGCCGGTTCGACATCATGCAGGCCGCCGTGCACCTCGGTCTCGACCGGCACGCGCCGTCGATGCAGCTGCTGGCGCCAAGCGCCCACGCCATCTTCGAAGCGGACCGCACCGGGAAGCTTCCCCTCGGCGGCCTTCACACCCGCGCGGCCGCCAGGGCGATGGCGGTCATGCACGTCAACGGCGCGATGGGCGTGGTGTGCGCGGCGCCTACCGGAGGATCTGCCGGCGCGGTCCCGGGCGTGGTGGTCACGCTGGTGGAGGAGCGGGGCCTGGCGAAGGAGGCCGCCGCCATGGCCCTCCTGGCGGCCTCGGCCATCGGGGTCATCCTCGCGGCGCGGGCCACGTTTGCCGCCGAAGTCGCGGGCTGCCAGGTCGAGATCGGCGCCGCCGGCGCGATGGGCGCGGCGGCAGTCGTCGAGGCCGCCGGCGGCAGCGCGGCACACGCCGCCGATGCGGCCGCGATCGCTTTTCAGAACTCGATGGGCTCGGTCTGCGACCTGGTTGGCGGCATGGTCGAGATCCCGTGCCACACCCGCAACGCCGTCGCGGCCTCCAGCGCGTTCGTCTGTGCGGACCTCGTCGTCGGGGGCTACGTGAACCCGATTCCGCTCGACGAGACGATCGACGCCGTCTATGCCGTCGGACGCATGATGCCCAGCGAACTGCTCTGCACGTCCAGGGGCGGTCTCGCCACGACGCCGTCCGCCCTGCGCCTGGTCGCGAGGCCCCGGTAACCCTTCAGTCCGCGGTTCTCCCAGCCGATAAAGAGACGGACGGGACCCGTTGCCCCAGGCTGTGCCTCCGCACGTCCGGGGGAGGTCCCACAGGACATCCCGGAGGCAGGCCTGCCGATGCCAGCCGCGGCCAGCGTCACACGGTCACCGAACCAAGCGCGCGTCCTGGATTTCGCCCGGGCCTTCCGTTCGGCCGCCCGCGCCGTCGGCTTCTACCCGCCGACGCACCAGACGGTGGTGGCAGCGCTCGACCAGGTGACTGCGGCCGCGCGTGCGGCGGCCG
Organism: Vicinamibacterales bacterium; assembly: GCA_046496425.1. GTDB lineage: Bacteria > Acidobacteriota > Vicinamibacteria > Vicinamibacterales > JAKQTR01 > JAKQTR01. The sequence continues at coordinate 17,598 of JAWOGY010000093.1, read as the reverse complement.
CCGACGGGCCGGTGTGTCTGACCATCCTGCCGCAGGGCTTTCTCGCAGGCGGCGTCGCCATCGACACGTCCGAGACGGTGGTCTCCGACTTCGCCGCGCTCTGCCATCGCCACGGTGTCGGGGCCGTGAACCTGGACGGCAGGGCCACGCCCGAGGCGTGGCAGGCCTTCCTCGCGCTGCTGGCGCGCAGACCGGAGGACGTGCGCAGCGGCGGCGGCATTCAGCGCCAGTGGCGGGCCCTTCGGCACACGAGCCCCGCCATTCTCGAAATCGACTTCGGCGCGCTCCTGCGCGGCAAGGTCGGCGGCGACTATCTCGAACTCGCCGCGGTGATCAGCCACTATCTCGAGACGGCGGGCGTCGGCGGCTCGATCCTCGACGACCCGTGCGCCGCGCTGCGTCGAGCCGTCGAGACGGCGGCCGACAAGACGCAGGCCATCGACGCGGTGCTGCGCGAACTGCGCGCGGCCGCGCAGCTCACCTGGATTCAGCCGGACCAGTTCGACGACGTTTTCCGGCGGGCGGCGGCGATCGGCGAGTTCCTGAGCGAAGCGCTGATGGCCGGCCTGCTCGAGCGCCGCGGCACGCCCGAAGCCACCGTCGGCACCCTCGACGTGGTCCGCGCGCTCGTCGAGCGCATGCCCGATGCCACGGTCTCGAAGTTCCTCAGCAGGGTCATGGGCGATGCCGGCGCCGCGACGACGCAACTGGCGGAGATGTTCCGCTCGCTGGTTCCGAGTCCCGACCGGAGGCGGCTCATCGTCAGTGAAGCCCAGGACGTGACGCTCGGGGGCAACGTGGTGGCGCAGTGGTCCGAGCTCGAGCGCAATCTCGAGGCTCATGTGGACCGCCGGTTCATTTCGGACCAGTACGGCGACGAACTGCACGCGGTGCAGGGCGTGCGCGGGAATTCCTCACTGGCGTCCAACGACCCGCCCGAGCGGCTGACCGAGTGGATTGCGAGCATCAGCGACGAGGCGGTGCGGGAACTCGACCTCAAACTGCTCACCGACCTGGTGCGGGCCGAGAGCGACGCCGGCAGGCTCCGGAAGACGCTGGACATCCTGCACGCGCACGCGCTCGAGGCGGCCGAGTCGGGCGACTGGGAAGCCGTGGCACGGACACTGGACGCCATGCAGGGCGTCGTCTCAGGATCTCCCGACCGCACGCTGCGCGTGCTGGCCTCGGAGGCGCTGGAGAGGCTCGGTGCGTCGCCGGCGGCCGAACATGCCCTGACCGCGCTGCCCGGCGCGGCGCCGGGCGAAGCGCTGCTGCTTGTCGGGGTGCTGGCGGCCATTGGTGCGCCGCTGATGCCCGCCATCGCCCGGCGATGGGCGGCCGAGCACCGGCTGCCCGTCCGGGGGCGCTTCGAGCAGGCGGTGACCGCCGCCGGGAAGGCGGGCAGGGACGGTCTCAGGCGGCTGCTCGCGTCGGATGCCGAGGCGGCGAACGTGCGCGTTGCCGCGATCCGCCTGCTGGACCTCACGCCGGGCACGGAGCATCTGCCGGCACTCGAAGCCGCGCTGTCGGACGCCGACGACTCGGTGCGGGCCGAAGCGTTCAGGGCCCTGTCCTCGTCGGGCAGCTCCCGCGCCTCCGAGATCCTGGCCCGGGGCATCGCGCGGGCGGACCCGGCGACGCAGTTGACGCTGCTCGGCCGGCTGACCAGCAAGGGGAGCACCCGCATCCTGCCAATGCTCGAGCGGCTCGTGCCGCAGATCGATCCGCAGGCGGCGTCCGTGCCCGTCTGCCTGGCGCTCATCAGCGCGCTCGCGGGCGCCGGCGGCGCGGACGGCGAACGGCTGCTCGCCGATCATGTGGCCCGCACGCGCTGGCGCACGCCGCTGCGGACCTGGCGCCTCCGGTCGGCGGCCAGCGCGGCGATCCGCACAATCCGGCTGGGCGGCGCAGGCGAGGCCCGCGGCGGCCCGGCGCGGCCGCCGGCCGAGCGGACGGGGGGCGGGCGATGATTGACGCCGCCCGGCGGATGCCGCTCTATGCCGATATCGTGCAACGAATGAGCGGCGCGCTGCGCGCCGCCAGCCTGTACTCCATCACCCATCCGAGCGTGGGCGAGCACGTGCGCGCGCTGCTCGAAGCGGTGCAGCGGCTTCAGCGGGCCGAGCCGTCCGTGCTTATCGGCTTCATCGGCGGCGAGGTGATTGCCGACGACACGCCACTACTGGCCGTCACCGCGTACCGCACCGAACTCATCCGGTACATGCAGGCGCTTGGCATCAACCGGGTCCTCTTCGACCGCGGCGTGACGCTCGAGGAGCTGACCGAGTTTGTCCGCGCGGTGTCGCAGCCGTCGCCCGCGGCCCTGCGGGCGGCCGCGAACGCCGGGACGGCCGAGGCCGACCTCGACTTCCTCCGGCTGCCTCACGTGCGCGCGGGCCGCATCCCGGTGGACACCTCCCAGGGGGAGTGGGGCTCGAGCGCGGTCACGCTGAAGCAGGTCTACAGCGGATCGGTCGAGGCCGCCCGCATGGTCTGGGAGAGCACCAGGACCGAGGGCAGGCCGGATGCGCCGGCGGCGCACGAAACCGTCGAGCATCTCGCGGAAGCGGTCGACACCTCCCGCGCCACGATGATCGGCCTGACCGGCATGAAGGCGCACGACGAGTACACCTTCACCCACATGGTCAACGTGTCGATTCTCGCGATGGCGCAAGCCCGGACGCTGGGCATCGAGGGGCGCGCCCTCCGGACGCTGGGTCTCGCCGCCATGCTGCACGACATCGGGAAGGTGCGCACGCCGCTCGAGGTGCTCAACAAGCCCGGTGCGCTGACGCCCGCGGAACGCACGATCATGCGGCGCCACCCGGGCGACGGCGCCGCCATCCTCCGCGGGTCGCCGGACATGCCGAAACTCGCCGCGATCGTCGCCTTCGAGCACCACCTGCGCGTGGACGGCACCGGCTATCCCGCCGGAGTCCAGCGCACGCCGATCAACCTCGCCACCGAACTCTGCGCCATCGCCGACTCCTACGACGCGATGCGCTCGACGCGCGTCTACCAGCCCGCCAACCCGGCCGCCCGGATCATGGAGATTATGGTCAGGAATACCGGCGAACAGTTCGACGAGCACCTCGTCCGGCGGTTCATCCAGTTGATGGGGGTCTACCCGCCGGCGACGCTCGTCCGCCTGTCGAACGGCTCGGTCGGGCTCGTGGTCGACACGGGGGGCGATGCCGCTCCCGTCGTAAACGTCCTGATCGACCCGGACGGCGTGCGCCTGCCGTCGCCGATCCTGCAGCGCCTCGCGTCGGAGCACGAGGTCGCCTACGGCCAGGGCGCCCTGACCATCGAGGCGGCCCTCGATCCGTCGCTCTACGGCCTGGAACCGTCCAGCTACATCTAGCCCGGTACGGCTATCGCTTCGGCGGCGCCGGCGGCGGCGCCGCCGCGGGTGCCGCGCTGAGCTTCGCCAGGACGGCGCCGAGTTGCCGGATCTCTTCCCCGTACTGCGCCCAGTTGCCATTGCGTTGGGCCTCAATCGCGCGCTCATAGTGCTGGCGCGCGCGCGCCGCAAGGGCCTCGACGCTCTCGCCGCCGGTCAACGCGGCGATCGGCGGGCCGGCGCCTTCGGCCGGCGGCGCGTCGGCACCGCCCGGGCTCACGGCCGCGCCCCCGCCGAAGATCCTCGCGATCGCCGCGTCGAGCGTCTCCTCCATGACGATCTGATTGTGGTAGGCGACAATGACGCGTTTCAGTTCCGGGATCTTGCCGCCCGCCGCGCGCAGGTAGAGCGGCCGCACGTAGAGCAGCGACTCCTCGATGGGAATCACCAGGAGCGTGCCCTGGATGACCTCCGAGCCCTGCTGGTTCCATAGCGTGATCTGCGGCGAGATCACCTGGTCCTGGTTGATGCGCGCGACGATCTGCCGGGGGCCGAAGACCACTTTCTGCTTCGGGAACTGGAACACGAGCAACTTCCCGTAGTGCTCGCCGTCGCTGCGCGCCACCAGCCACGCCGCGAGGTTGTCCTTGCGCCGCGGCGTGAACGGCAGCATCTGGACGAACTCCGCGTCCCGCTCCTTCGGCAGGCGCATGATGGTGTAGTACGGATCCATCGGCGCCGATGCCCTGCCGCTCTCGATTGACGGCACCTCCCACTGGTCCTCCTTGTTGTAGAAGACCGCGGGGTTGGTCATGTGGTAGGTCGCGTACATCGCACTCTGGACCCGGAAGACGCCCTCCGGGTAGCGGATGTGCTGCCGCAGCGGCGCCGGCATCTCGGCAAGCGGCTTCAACAGCCCGGGGAACGCCTTGCCGATGGTCAGGGCGATCGGGTCCGACGGTTCCGCGAGATAGAACGTCGTCGTGCCGTGGTACGCGTCGATGACCACCTTCACGGAGTTGCGGATGTAGTTGAAGCTCCCCTCCGTGCGCGTCGAGTACGGGTACTGCCCGGTGACGGTGTAGGCGTCCTGGATCCAGAAGAGCCGGCCCTCCGCGATGACGAGATACGGATCGCGGTCGTAGGACAGGAACGGCGCAATCGCGGCCACGCGGCCCGCGATCCGGCGGTTGAAGATCACGCGGCTCTCGGCGCTCAGGTCCTCGCTCAGCAGCACCTTGAACGAGCGGAACCGGCTGGCGAACATCAGCCTGCGCAGGATCGATCCGAGCGGGACGCCGCCCCGCCCGTCGTAGCTCTTGAACACGTTGTCGTCGCCCCGCGGGTAGTGGAACTCGCGCGCGTTGGTGCCCACGAACACGTGACTGTTCGACAGTTCGCCGAAGTAGATCGATGGCTCCTGCACCTCCAGATCAACCGACGACTCCGGCGGCAGGTTCTTGATGAAGAGGACCGGCAGCCCCTCCTGCGTCACCTCGTTCACCGGCCCGAGCGTGAGGCCGTAGCCGTGCGTGAACGTGAGGTGTTCGTTGATCCACGACTTGGACGGCAGGCTCTCCGAGTTCAGCTCCCGGGCCGAGAGCATCACCTGGCGGTACTGGCCGTTGATGATGTAGCGGTCGACGTCCACCGACGTGAAGTCGTAGTACGTGCGGATTTCCTGGATCTGCCCGAACGTGTCCAGCAGCGGCTGCTGGTCCCAGAGCCGGACGTTGCCGATGGTCGCGGCGTTCGCCTCGATGTCGGCCTTCGTGAGCAGCGCCTCGCCCGACAGTTCCCGCTCCTCGACGTTGTTCAGGGCGAAGGCCTTCCGGGTGGCGGCGATGTTGTGCGAGATGTACGGCGTCTCTTTGACCTGCTCGTTGGGCGTGACAACCAGCCGCTGGAACGCCGTAACGAAAATCAGCCCCCCGGCCCAGACTGCGCCGTAGAGGGCGAACCCCCCGAGGGCCAGCCACGCTCGGGGCGTGAAGGCCTGCGCGAGGGCCATCACGGCGCCAACCGCCGCGGCCACGCCGAGCAGCCTGAGCGCCGGCAGCTGCGCCGTCACGTCGGCGTACGTCGCCCCCTGGATGATGCCGGCAGGGGAACTCAGCAGGCTGAACCCCTCGAGCCAGGCCCCGGCGCCGAGCAGCAGCAGGATGGCCGCCGCCAGGAGCGACAGGTGACGGCGCGCCACGCGCAGCGCCGTGAAGGGCCCGGCAGGTCCGGCACCGGCCGCACGCCCGGGCAGGAGGTAGATCAAGGTCGAGCCGGCGACCGCGAAGAGCAGGATGCCCAGCAGCATGTCGCGGACAAGACCGTACCACGGCAGCTGGAAGACGTAGAAGGCCACGTCCCGGCCGAAGATTGGATCGCGGTCGCCGAAGCTGGTCGCATGGCGGAACTGCAGCCAGTCCATCCAGCGGCTCGACGCCAGCATCCCGGACGCCGCGGCCCCGAGCGCCGACGCGAGGCTCACCAGGTGCGACACCCCGCGGCGCTGCAGCACGATGGGCGTGCCGTCGGCCGGCGAGAGCCCCAGGACGATGTACGGATCGTCGAAGCGGCGCAGCGCAAGACGGAAGTTGCCGAAGAGCACGAGGAACGCCGCCAGCGCGACGGCCGCCCCGAGCCCGACCCGTGTCAGGAGGCTTGTGATGAAGACCTGCTGGTAGCCCGTCTCGACGAACCACAGCCAGTCCGTGTAGTAGCCGGCGACCGACGGCCACACGAAACCGATCGCGACGACGAGGCCGACAATGGCGAGCTGAATACGGCTCTCACGCCTCACGGCTTATGCCTCCCATCGAAAATGACGACCCCACATCGTACCGCAGAATTCCGGGCCGCGCACGCCCCCGGCCTGAGGTAACATGCGCCGCACGCCAGCCGCGTCCCTCCCGCGCGGCTGCCGGGAGAGGCCCAGATGGACGCAACCGCCCACGACAAGTTCCCGAAGGTCTTCTGGAGCGCCAACGTCACGGAGCTGTTCGAGCGCGCCGCCTACTACTCGATGGCGAGCTTCGTCGTCATCTACCTCGGCCAGCTCGGCTTCGGCGCGTACTGGCCGTCGAGCCTGAATGGCATCCTGTGGACGCTGGTCTATTTCCTGCCGATTCTCTCGGGAACGATTGCCGATCAGGTCGGCTTCCGCCGATCGCTCCTCGTCGCCTTCGTCCTGCTGGCCGCCGGGTATCTGCTCCTGGGCTATCCCGTCTGGTTCGGCGGGGCGGAACTCGCCCCGGTCGTCGGCGAGGCGTTCACGGCGCCGGCGCCCGTGGTGGCCGCCGTGATCGCCGGGATCCTGCTTGTCGGGGCCGGGGGGTCGGTCATCAAGCCGTGCGTCTCCGGGACGGTGCAGAAGACGGCGGGCACGCGCGCGACGCTGGGCTTCGCCATCTTCTACATGGTGATCAACATCGGGTCGCTCTTCGGCCGCGGGACGGGCTACGTCGTCAGGCGGGGGTACGGCACGGTCACCATTCTCGAGGTCGTGGCGGTGTGCGCCGTCGCGGCCGCCGCGCTGGTCTACCTCGTGAACAAGGCGACCGAGGCGAAGGAGCAGGGCCGGGGCGCGCGCATGACAATCCCGTTCCTGGCCGTCATCGTGACGGCGGTGGTCATCATCGGCAGCATCGTCGGCGGCGCCGAGCGCGCGGAGACCGGCGACAGCCTGTCCTACATCTTCGCGGTGGCGGCGTGCGCGTCGCTCGCGGCGTTCTTCGTCGTGCTGTTCTTCTATCGGGAGCCGCCCGCGCCGGCCAACGCGCCCGCGAAGCCGCGGCGGTCGGTCGGACGCATCCTGATCGACATGGTGGTCGTCCTGCGCAACGGGCGCTTCACCCTCTTCCTCGTCCTGATGAGCGGGTTTTTCTTCGTCTACAACCAGGTCTACAACGTGCTGCCGCTGTACGCGAAGCGGGTCATCGAGACGAACCCGGCGATGGACCTCTACACGGCGGCCAACCCGTTCGTCATCGTCTGCCTGCAGCTGGCGATCACGCAGTATTTCGGGAAGATGAAGGCGATCCGCTCGATTGTCGTCGGCACGGTGATCATCGGCGTGTCGATGGTCATCAACGTCTATCCGATCTACGCGGCAGGCGGCATGCGGGCCATCACCGCCAACTGGCTGCCTCTCGGGTCGGTCTTCCTGATCCTGACGGTGGCGCTCATCGCGTTCGGCGAACTGTTCACCTCGGCGCGGATGTACGAGTACATCGGATCGCTGGCGCCGAAAGGACAGGAGGGCCTGTTTCTCGGTTACGCCAATCTGCCGCTGGCTCTCGGTTCGCTGGCGGGAGGCCCGGCCGGCGCGTTCATCTTCAACGACATCATGGCGAGCGGCGCGACCACGCGCGCCGACGGGCTGCTCGAACTCGTGCCGGCGCAGGCCGCCCTCGGCTGGATCGTGCTGATGGCCATCGGGTTCCTGTCGGCGCTCGCGATGTGGCTGTTCAACCGGTGGCTCGAGCGGCAGCCGGCGTCCCGCTGATGCCGTTGTCCAGGGAGGACGCGATGAGAATCATGCGACGGGCGGCCGCCGTGGCAGCCGCCGTGCTGGGCCTTGCTGCGGCGATCCAGGCACAGGGGGTGACCGTGACCCGACCCGCCTCGCTCGGCGTCCAGGCGAACATCGTGTTCCTGTACTACAAGGACGTTCCGGCCGCCCAGCGGTTCTACGAGGACGTCATCGGCCTCGCGCTCACGGTGGACCAGGGCTTCTCGAAGATCTACCAGGTGTCGCCGACCTCGTTCATCGGGCTGGTCGACGAGGCGCAGGGGTTGCACCGCGCCTCGGAGGCCAAGGCCGTCACCGTGTCGTTCGTGACCGAACAGATCGACGAGTGGTACGCCTACCTCCAGTCGAAAGGGGTCAAGATGCGCGGGCCGATCGGGAACGCCACCCGCCACCCCACACGCGGATTCGTGGCGTACGATCCCGAGGGTTACTACCTGGAGTTCGAACGTTTTCTGGACCACGGCCAGAACACCAGGCTGCTCGAGGCCCTCAGGAAGCGGTGACGGCTGTGCCAGCACTGATGGACGAGCGCGCGCGCGGCGTCTACGTCATCTCGGTGACGCCGTTTGCCGAGGATGGCGCCCTCGACTGGGGGAGCCTGGAGTCGCTGGTCGAGTTCTACGTCCGCTGCGGCGTCCATGGCATCACGCTGCTCGGCATGATGGGCGAGGCCCAGAAGCTCGCCTTCGACGAGGCGGCGCAGCTGGTCGAGCGGGCCATCAGCCAGGTCGCCGGGCGCGTGCCCGTTGTCGTGGGGGTCAGCGCGGGCGGCATCGCCCCCCTGCGCGCGCTGGCGATGACGGCGATGGGCGCCGGCGCCGCGGCGGTGATGGTGGCCCCGCCCGCCGGCCTGAAGACCGACGATCAGACCTTCGCCTACTGCCGGCAGGTTGCGGCGGCCCTCGGACCGGACGTCCCCTTCATCTACCAGGACTACCCGCAATCGACGGCGGTCCACCTGTCGGCGTCCCTCTTCTCGCGCCTCGCCGACGCTCTGCCGTCGCTCGTGATGCTGAAGCTCGAGGACTGCCCGGGCCTCGACAAGCTCACGCGGATTCGCGCGGAGGCCGCCGCCGCCGGTCGGCGCCGCGTCAGCATCGTGGCCGGGAACGGGGGGCTCTACCTCCCGCAGTTCCTGCGCCGCGGCGCCGACGGCGCGATGACCGGTTTCGCGTATCCCGATCTCCTGGTCCGGGTCTACGAGCGCTTCGTGGCCGGTGACACCGCGGGTGCCGACGACCTGTACGATCATTTCCTTCCGCTCATCGCGCACGAACAGCAACCGGGGTTCGGCCTCGCCTTGCGGAAGGAGATCCTCCGGCGGCGCGGCGCGATCGCCTGCGCGGCGGCTCGGCAGCCGGGGCCGATCCTGACGCCCGCCGACCGGGACGAACTCGATCATCTGCTGGCGCGAGTGGAGCGCCAGCGTCCATGACCGCGCCGTTCGACCTCGTCGTGCGGGGCGGCACCGTGGTCACCGACACCGGCGCCAGGCGCCTCGACGTCGGCGTGCGGGCGGGGCGCATCGCGGCGCTGGGCGAGCGCCTCGGGCCGGCCGCGCAGGAGGTCGACGCGTCCGGCCGTCTGGTCATGCCAGGCGGTGTCGATGCGCACTGCCACATCGACCAGCGCTCGTCGAGCGGCCTGATGACGGCCGACGACTTCTTCACCGGCGGCGTCTCGGCGGCCTGCGGCGGGACGACGACGATCGTGCCCTTCGCCGCGCAGCACCGGGGACAGCGCCTGCGTGAGGTCGTGGCCGATTACCACGGCCGGGCCGAGGGCCGCGCGTTCGTCGACTATGGGTTCCATCTCATCGTGTCGGACCCGACCGCGGCCGCCCTGGAGGAAGACCTTCCCGGCCTGGTGGCGCAGGGCTGCCCCTCGCTCAAGGTCTACATGACGTACGACGCGCTGAAGCTGACCGACCGCCAGCTGCTCGACGTCTTCACCGCCGCCGCTTCGCTCGGGGCCATCGTGCTCGTGCACGCCGAAAACAGCGACGCCGTGGCGTGGCAGACCGCCAGGCTACTGGCCGCCGGGCACACCGAGCCGCGCCATCATGCCGCATCGAGGCCGCCGCTGGCGGAAGGCGAGGCCACTGAACGCGCCATTGCACTGGCCCAACTGGCGGGCGCCGCGGTGTTCATCGTGCACGCCTCCTGTCGCGAGGCGCTCGCGGCGATTGTCCGGGCGAAGGCGCAGGGGCGCCGCGTGTGGGCCGAGACGTGCCCGCAGTACCTCCTGCTGTCGGCGGCGGACATGGACCGGCCGGGGTTCGAGGCGGCCAGGTTCATCTGCAGTCCGCCGCTGCGGTCCGCGGCGGACCAGGCCGCGCTCTGGGAGGCGCTCGCCTCCGGCACGCTCGACCTGGTCGCGTCCGACCACGCGCCATACCGCCTTCACGACGCGAACGGCAAGATGGTTCACGGTGCCGACGCGCCGTTCACGCGCATCCCGAGCGGCATGCCTGGACTCGAATTGCGCATGCCGCTGCTGTTCTCCGAAGGCGTCGTCAAAGGCCGCCTCACCCTCTCCCGGTTCGTCGCGCTGACGTCGTCGAACCCCGCCCGCGTCTATGGCATGTTTCCGCGCAAGGGCGCGATAGAGGTCGGGTCCGATGCCGATTTGGTCGTCTGGGACGCGGACCGGGAGGCCGTCGTCAGCCAGGCGGCGCTGCACGACGCGATGGACGACACGCCGTTCGAGGGCATTCGCGTGACCGGTTGGCCCTCCTGCACGATGTCGAGAGGAGAGATCGTGTGGGACGGGCAATCGGTGCGGGGCGGACCCGGACGGGGGCGGTTCGTGGCACGCCTGCCGCTGGCGACGTGACGGCAGGCGGAAGAGGCGGCCGCCGCTGGTGGAGGTCGCGCCGAGGGGTGACATGGAGAAGCGCACCGGGTTCGGCCTCAGGTTCGCCGCTGCCCTGATCGATCTCGCGATCGTCGCCGTCGTCGGCTTCGTCGCCGGGGCGGCCATCGGCGGGCTGCTCGGCGGCGGGGTTGGCGGTGTGCTCGGCGGGCCGACTGGAGGGGAAGGGGCCGCCTCGGGAGCGGCGCTTGGCGCGGCGGTTGGCGCGATTGTGGGCGCCGTCGCCGCGTTCGGCGGATTCGTCTTCCTTTACAGCCTGATCGAGGCCTTCACCGGTGCGTCGCCCGGCAAGATGGCCCTCGGGCTGAGGGTGGGAACGGCCGACGGGCACCGGGGCTCGACGGCGCTGTACGTGAAGCGCTGGGCCATCAAGTACTCGGGCACGCTGCTCGGCCTGCTGGGCGCCGTCCCGGGCCTGCACATATTCGGCCTTGTCGCCCCTCCGGCAGGCTTCATCGTCTTTGCCGGCTGCTTCCTCGCGCTCGGCGACCAGCGCCAGGCTCTGCACGACCTGGGCGCGGTAACCGCGGTCTTCCGGAAGACCGACCTGGCGCCCTGAGATCAGGTGAGCCGATTCGACGCCTGATGGCGCAGTAGCGGGTATGGGCTGGAGAATCTGCGTCTCCGCCTCGTGTGTCGTGCTGTTGGCGGCCCTGCCGGCGGCGCAGGAACTGCGCCCGGCGGTCGCGGCCGGATGGCAGGCCTACGTCGCGGCGGCCGAGGCGCGCATTGCGGGCGAGCGCGGCCAGGCCATTCCACGACGCCCAGGGGTCGAGCGCGGGGACATCCCCATCGAGCAGGTGCGCACTCGGGGACCGGACGGCGATTTGGACGTTCCGGGAGCCGGCGTGCACCATTGGCGGGGGACCGTGCTGGTTCCCGGCGCCCTGCTGGAGGAGGTCGTGTCCGGGCTCGAGCGGGAACCGCCCGACACCCGGCAGGAAGACGTGGTGTCCTCGGCGATCCTGCAGCAGCGGCCGGGGTGGCTCAGAGTGGCGATCCGAGTCCGCCGGTCGCTGTTCATTTCGGCCGTCTTCGACACCGAGCACGAGGTGCGCTTCGAACGGCATGGTGCAACCAGGGCGTCCAGTTGGAGCATGGCGACGACGATTGTCGAGGTGGCCGACGCCGGCACACCGCGCGAGCGCCGGAAGCGGCAGGACGAGGACCGCGGGCTGCTCTGGCGCTGGAACGCGTATTGGCGGTACGAACAGCTCAGCGAGGGTGTGCTGGTGGAGTGCGAGTCGGTGACGCTCAGCCGGACCATTCCCCTCGTGCTGAAACCGGTCGCCGGTCCGATTGTCGCTCACGTGGCCCGCGAGTCGATGGAGCGCACGCTCGCTGTTTTCCGGGAGCGGTTCCGCAACGACCGCAGTCAGTCGTCAGCAGAAGCCCGCACCTGGCGCCTGGCGCCGGCCTTCGATGAGGCCGCCGCGCTTGGAGGCCCGGCCGCCTTTCCCTCGCCGATGACGACCGATACCTGGGAACCGAGCCAGATCACGTGCTTGGTAATGGCGAGATCGGTGACCTTGATGCCCAGCGCGACCGACTGGCCGCGCACCTCCATCGTCGGGTGGATGCCGACGGGCAGCGCCAGCGGCTTGATCTTCTCGGTGGGGAGGCGGACGTTGAAGCCCTTGTCGATCAGCCGCTGCACGTGTCCGAGGACGTTCACCCGATCGAGGACGAACCCGCAGGCGCCGGTCCTGTCGTCGAGGATCTTCCGCGCCGCGGCCCACGATTCCGCCGAGGGGTCGATCTTCAGGTTGACCTTGAGGAGCGGGAAGACGGGCTCGGCCAGGATCTGATCGGTGCTCGCGGACAGCACGAGCCCGCCGGACAGCGCATACGTGTCGGGCTTCACGCCGCCGTGGACCTTCAGGACGATGTCCTGATCGCCGCAGACCGCACCGCTGATGTTCTTGCCGTCCCACTTGAAGTGAATCGTCGCGTTGCCCGTCCCCGAGGCGATGGCGACCGGGAGCCAGACGGTGATTCTATTGCCGCCGAAGCCGACGACGGGCTTGCCCGTCTTGAGTCTCCCGATGACCCGGTGAATGTCGATGCGCAGGTCGTACTCGCCGAGCGTGACGATCTTCTTGACGGTGCCGCGCTTCCTGACCTTGAGGTCCTTCAGGTCCAGCGTGACGCGGTCGACGAACCCCGCGGCCAGCCGCTCGACGAGATCGGTGGCCAGCGCGGTCGGCACGCCAATCCGGACCGACGAATCGGGCATGCCTTCCCGGCGTGGGTCCCTCCCGGCGAGGTCGTTCAGCTTCGCCCTGAGCGCATCGCGCTCGTTCTCGAGGGCGGCGATCTCCGTGCGCTGCTCGCGCGCGGTCTGACGGTCTCCACGCCGGTAGCTCCCGACGTACAGCGCGCCGGCGGCGGCCGCGATGAGGGCGAGGAGGAGGGCGGCCATGGCAATCTTGCGCACCATGGTCAGGGCTCCTTTCCGGGTGCTGTGGCGGGCGTCCTGGCCGGCACGTCCTCGGCCAGGCTGACGCCGGCCTCCTCGGCCGTGGTCGCGCCGGCCTCGGGTGCGTCAGCGGTCTTCACGATGGCACCCGGCTCGAGGCGGACCGCAATCCACAGGGTGCCTCGCGCGGCGACGACCTCCGAGACCGCGACGTTGAGGGGCAACCTCGCCCCGTCGATCCGCACCGGCCCTCGTGTGACCGCCGGCAGGTCGATCGTCCGGTGGACGTTGACCGGGATCTGGACCAACGGCAGCTGGTCCTTGATCCGCAGCCGGATCATCCGGCCGACTTCATCGAGTGCCGGGCCGCTCACGTAGGCCTCGAGGCCGCCGGCCTTCTCGATACCCAGGTGATCGATCGCCATCCGGGCCTTCAGCGTCGAGGTCGCAGGGTCGACGTCGATATGTTCGAGGGCCCCGACGACGATCACCTGAGCCAGGATCGACGGGTACGCGAGGAGGTTCAGCGTGCCGCGCAGGCGAACGACCGGGCTGCCGCTGAACTGGACCTCGGCTTCCTTCAGGCTGAGGTGGTACCTGTCCACGTCGGCGTCGAAGGGCAGCTGCGCGGAGAGGATGTCCTCGAGCAATGCGTCGTCGATGGCGACGGCGACATCGCCCTCCGGCAGCATCGGCTGCCCGCGCTCGAGGCGCGCGGCGGCGGCGCGCAGGCCCTGGACCTCGCGGCGCAACACCACCTGCTTGGCGTGGAGCTCCCCGCCTCCTTCGTACTGGTTGCCGCAGGCGGTGGCAGCGAGGGCCAGCGCGGCGGCGGCCGTGCAGCAGGATCGTCTGCGAAACGTCATCTCTCTGACCCGAATGTCCACTAGTATACGCGGTGCGCCTGGCGGCTTGTGGATGTAGGATGAAGCCGGGGCCAGGCCCCGTCAGAGCCATGCCAAGCCGCCGAGTGTTCCTGCGTACTGTCGCCTGCGCAGCCCCTGCGCCGATGTGGCGCTGGTGGCCCCAGCCTGCGGCCGGACCCGGCTCCGGCGCGCGCCCCCACGCCGTGCGGGCGCCGCCGGAGGTGAGGCCCGCAGCGTTTGCCGGGCAGTTCTATCCCGGCGAGGCGGGACGCCTGCGCGCCGCGCTCGACGCCTTCATGCGGGATGCGCTGCCGGCCCGCGTCGACCAGCCGGTGGCGATTGTCGCGCCGCATGCCGGTTACATCTACTCCGGCCAGATCGCCGCCGATGCCTACCGGCAGGCCGCGGCCGGACCCGTCGAACTGGTCGTCATCCTCGGGACGAACCACACCAGCGGCTCCTTCCGCCGCGTGTCGGTGTTCGACGGGGAGGGCTACCGCACGCCGCTCGGCGTGGCGCGCGTGGACCGGCAGGCCGCCGAGGCGCTCGTCAAGGAGGGTGGCGGGGTGTTCGACTCGACCCTCCATGCGCGCGAGCCTTCCGTCGAAGTGCAGGTGCCGTTCGTGCAGCACCTGTTCCCCGGCGCGGCCATCGTGCCGGTCGTCGTCGGCGCGCCCGACCCGGACACGTGCCGCCGCTTCGGCCGCGCCGTCGCCGCGCTGGCCGCGGGCCGGCCGACGCTCATCGTCGCGAGTTCAGACCTCTCGCACTATCCGGACCGGCGGGTGGCCGCCGATCTGGACCGACGGTCACTCGAGGCGATTGCGGACCTGAACGCCGGCGCCCTGGGCGAGGCGCAGACCCGGCTCGAGAACCCGGAAGGGCGAGGCGTCGAGACACGCGCGTGCGGCGAAGGCCCGATCCGGGTGGCGATTGAGGCGGCCCGCGCGCTCGGCGCCCTGAGGGGTACCGTCGTCAGCTATGCGAACTCGGGCGATACGGTCATCGGCGATCCCGGCCGCGTCGTGGGCTACGGTTCGGTGGCCTTCAGCCGGGGGGCGCCCGGCGCCGACGTGCGTGCGATTCACCCGATCCGCGCGGATGCGGCAGGCGCGCTCGATGCCGCCGACAGGAAGGTGCTGCTGCGTCTTGCGCGGGAGACCATCACGCGCTACCTCCGGACAGACACCGTGCCGCTGCCCCGCGGGGGATCCGCGCGGCTCCTGCGCGAGTCGGGAGCGTTTGTCACACTCAAGTCCCGCGGCCAGTTACGGGGCTGCATCGGCCGGATTCAGTCGGCCGAGCCGCTCATCCAGCTGGTCGGCAGGCTCGCGCTGGACTCCGCCTTCAAGGACAGCCGCTTCAGGCCCGTCAACGCAGCGGAACTCGGCAGCCTCGACGTCGAGGTCTCCGTGCTCACGCCCCTCGCGAGCGTCGCCGGGCCGGACGCCATTCAGCCTGGCCGGGACGGGGTGGTCCTGAGCGTTGGCGAGCGCTCGGCGGTGTTCCTTCCCCAGGTGGCCGGAGAGCAGGGCTGGGGCCGCACGGAACTCCTCGACAATCTCGCGCAGAAGGCCGGGCTGGTGCCGGGCGCCTGGCGCGACAGACGAGCGAAGCTGCTGACGTTTCAGGCCGACGTGTTCGACGAGTCCCTGCTGAAGTAACGCGGCTCCGACGCTCGTCGCGGTCATGCTCCGCTACGGTTCCGGCGTCCGATGACGACACGCCGCCCGTCGTAGGCCGGCGTCACCGTGCCTTTTTCACGCAGGTAGTTGATGACCACGTCCGCCCTGAGGCGGCCCGTGTCCTCCTGGACGACCTCCTTGAGGGCGAATCCCGCGAAGTAGGAGTTCGTCGCGGCGGTATAGGTCCGGCCGTCCTCGATCGGTGCGCCTCCGATGGTCGCCTCTTCGAGGGTGCCGTCGACGAGCCGGTAGCGAAGACCGGCGACGTATGGCGCGTGGCGCGCGAGCAATGCCTTGATGTGCGCGCCGGTGGCCTTGAACAGGACGACGGTGTTGCCGAACGGGTCCATCGCGACGATGTCGGCCCGCGTGACGTCGCCAGCTACCAGCGGCGCCCGTACGCCCCCGCTGTTTTCGAATCCGACATCCACCTTGTATGTCTCGCGCACGGCGTCGGCGACCAGATTGTACGGCGCCGCATCGTCGCCGCGGGAGCTGAAGTCGGCGCTCGCGCGGCCGACCACCTCGCCGAACCTGGCCGCGATTGGTTTCCAATACTTGTCGACAACGGCCGCCACCATGGGTTCAGCGGGCAGATCCGGCGTGATCGGCACGAGCCTCGCCCGGTACCGGCTCACGCGCCAGACGCCGGCGGCGTCTTTCTCGAAGAGCAGGTCCAGCCGCCCCAGTTCGCCTCCCCACTGGAAGGCCTGGACGATCACCGTGCCGTTCACGTCGTTCTGCTTCAGGTCGTCGCCGCGCCAGACGAGCTGGCCGATCGGCAGGCGCGAATGGGAGTGCCCGCCGACGATGACATCGATGCCCGGCACCTCGGCGGCGAGTTTCACATCGGTCCCCTCGCCGGCATGGGAGAGGAGAATGACGATGTCGGCCTCCTTGCGCAGCGCCTCGACGATGCGCTTCGCCGTGGAAATCTCGTCGAGGATGTCGACGCCTTCCCTGGCGGCGGGATAGCTGGCCGAGTCGCGGGTGACGAGCCCGAAGAGCCCCACCCGCAGGCTTCCGAGCTTCTCGACGCGCCACGCCTGGCCGATCGGCTGCTTCGTCGCCCGATCGACGGCGTTGGCGAGCAGGACCGGATGCCTGGTGAGCCGCAGGAGTTTCTGCAACTGGGCCAGCGGGTAGTTGAACTCGTGGTTGCCGATGGTCGAGAAGTCGTAGCCCGCCGCGTTCATCGCGGCCACGTCCGCTTCGCCCTTGTACTCCGTCGAGAACGGCGTGCCGTCCGAGTAGTCGCCCACGTCCACGAGCCACACCGGGATGCCGCGCCCCTTCTGTTCGGTCCGGATCTGCTGCGCGAGCGCGGCCCGGCGGGCGATGCCGCCGATGTCGCGCCGCTCTGTCAACTGGTCGATGTCGGAGCCGGCCGGGGCCACCGTCGGATAGCTGAACGGCAGCAGGTGGCCGTGTGTGTCGTTGGTGTGGAGGATCGTGAGCCGGGCGCTCGCGGGCTGTGCCGGCGCGTGCGCGGGCGCCAGGAGCGCGAGCAGGGCGGCGATGATGAACAGGCGTCTGGTCACGTGAGCTCCCGGGCTGTCAGAAACGGTGACACGTTCCATGTTCCGGCGCGCACGCGCGGCCACCGCCGGAAACGGAACGTGTCACCATTTTATCCGGGCGAGGGACGCTTGCCGAGGCGCAGGCCGTGGTCCTGTACAATAGGCCACTTCGCATGGACCTCCTGCTGACGATTTTCGCCGACGACCTCGTTCCGATCTTCGTGGTGGCGTCGATTGGCTTCGTGCTGGCCAGACGGCTCCATGTGGACGTGACATCGATTTCACGCATCACGTTCAACGCGCTCGCCCCGTGCCTCGTGTTCAATTTGCTGGTCACGAGCCGGGTGGGCGCGGCGGAGTTCGGCC
>JAWOGY010000051.1:0-23449 GCA_046496425.1 Vicinamibacterales bacterium | reverse complement strand
CAGCAGCGCTGGCGGCCAGTGCTTGGACCGCTGTCAGTCATCTACGGTGCTCTTGTCGGTCTGCGTGGCTACGCGATCGAGCACGGTCTCGCGAGGGTCCACCGTGTTGACCGGCCTGTCATTTCCGTAGGCAACCTCTCATGCGGTGGAACGGGCAAGACCCCGTTCGTGGCCTGGCTTGCGTCCGAGTGCTTGGCGAAGCGGCTGCGGCCCGTTGTGCTCTCTCGCGGGTTGTCCGACATGATGAACACGATGTTCGGACCGTCGGCGGCAGAGGCGGGCCCGGCCAGGACCGCGAGCAGGAGCGTCAAAAGGATCAGGTGCATGGTCCCGATTCTAGATCGGGACGGCACCATGTACAATCGTCCGCAACGAGCCATGTTCACATGATGCCGCCCGCCCCGACCCTGTCTCCAGAGGCCAAATACCGCCTCCTGCTGAAGCTGTCGCAGGAGATCGGCCGGAGCCTCGATTTGCAGGAGGTGATGGGATATCTGCTCGAATCGGTGCGCACGGCCGTGGAGTTCGACGCCGCGGGGGTGTTCGTCCTCAACCGGCGCGTGCCGCTGGGCCAGGACACCGGCGGGCGCCTGATCGCCGGCATGGCCGCGGTGGGATTCGACGACACGCCCCGCGACGAGGACCCGATGCTGCGCCGGGGCGAGGGCATCATCGGCCACGTGATCGCCACCGGCGAGACCGTCATCGCGCCGGACGTGCGGCTGAACCCGCACTACGTGCAGGGCAAGCGCTCGACACGTTCCGAGATCGCCGTGCCGATTGCCAGCGGCGGCGACGTTCTCGGCGCGCTGAATCTCGAGAGCGACACGCTGGACGCGTTCTCGGACGCGGATGTCGAGTACCTGGAGTTCTTCGCCGTCGCGGCCGCCATCTCCATCGAAAAGGCGGTGCTCCACCGCGAGATGCTCGAGAAGCACCGCATCGAACAGCAGCTGGGCATCGCCAGGGAGGTGCAGAAGGCCCTGCTGCCGGCGGCCAATCCCGTGCTGGACGGTTACGACATCGCCGGCACGAACGTGCCGACCTGGGAGATCGGCGGCGACTACTTCGACTACCTGCCGCAGCCGGACGGCCGCCTCGGCATCGCGATTGGCGATGTCGCCGGAAAGGGCGGGCCCGCGGCGCTCATCATGGCGACGCTCAGGCCGGCCCTCAGGGCCCAGCGCGCCAGCGACGTGCCGCTCGACGCCGTCGCGAGACGGCTCAACCGCATCCTGCTCGACTCGATGGACGCGTCCCGCTTCGTCACGGCCTTCTATGGCCTGCTCGAGCCGGGCACCGGGGCCATCGGCTTCGCAAACTGCGGGCACAACCCGCCCCTGCTGCTGCGCGCCGCCGGCGCCTGCGACGTGCTGGCCAGCGGCGGCCCGGCCCTCGGCATGTGGCATGCGGCGACGTTCGTGCCGGGCGCGGCGTTTGTCCTGCCAGGCGACATCCTCGTGCTCTACACCGACGGCGTCGTCGAGGTCATGAACGCGGACGGCGAGATGTTCGGCATCGATCGGCTCGAGGCCGTGATTCGGCAGAGCCGTGGCGCCTCCTCGCGGGACGTCGTCCAGGCGGTGGTCGACGCCACCCGCGTCTTCGCCGGGCGCGAGGGATACGAAGACGACTTCACCCTCGTGATCGTCAGGCGCGAAGTCGTCGCGGCAGGCCGCGCGGGATGAGCGTCGCAGTCGTCCTGGCCGTGCTCCTGGCGGTCCTGATCGGCGTGTCGCTTGCCACGCTTGGCAGCGGGGGGTCCATCATCACCGTGCCCGTGCTCGTCTACCTCGCGGGCGTTCCCGCGCACTCCGCCGTCGGCATGTCGCTCGTCATCGTCGGCACGACGGCCGCAGCGGGCAGCTACCTGCAGTCACGCAGCGGCGGATTCCACAGGCGGGCCGCCGCGATTTTCGCGGCCACCGGCGTGGCCGGCGCCTTCGTGGGCGCCCGGCTCACGCACCTCGTGACCGGCGACACGCTGATGGCGATCTTCGCGGCGCTCCTGCTGCTGGCCGGCTGGAGGATGCTGGCGTGGGCCATGCCCGCGGACGCGCGCCGGGCCTGCCGCATGCCCGCCTGCCTGGCCGTGGGCCTCTCGCTGGGTGTCCTGACGGGTTTCCTGGGTATCGGCGGGGGGTTCCTGATCGTGCCGGCGCTCGTGCTCGTTGCCGGCCTCGACATGAGACGCGCAGTGCCCACGTCGCTGGCGATCATCGCCTTCAACGCCGCCGGAGGCCTGGCCGGGCAGCTCCGGTACGCCTCGTTCGACTGGCCGCTGACGGCAGCCTTCCTGGGCTCCGCCCTGACCGGCATGGTCGGCGGGTCGATGCTCACCCGGCGGTTGTCCGCCGACCTCCTGCGCCGGGGATTCGCCTGGGCCGTGATGGCCCTGGGCGCCGCGATCCTCGCATCGCAAGTCCTGGCACGCGCGGGTTTGCTGCGAAGGTAAGATGGAGAGAGTCACCCCTGAAACCGGACCGGAGAAGGAGAGGGCGGCATGCGTCGGATCTTCGTGACGGCCGTGATAATTGCGTTCGCGGCGGGTGCCGTGGTCTTCGGGGCGAAGTTCAAGTCGACCTGGAAGGCGCCGGATGTCGACCGCTTGAACTTCGCCGGGAAGAAGGTCGCGGCTGTCGTCATCGGCGGCGACCAGAACCTGCAAGTCTCGGCCGAGGAAGAGCTGGCCCGCCTGTTGACCTCGCGGGGCGCCCAGGGCGTGGCCTCTTACAGGCTGATGCCGCGAGAAGAGATGGGCGACAGGGACAAGGTCCGGGCCTGGTTCGAGCGGGCGGGCGTAGCCGGCATCGTCATCATGCGGATTGTGTCTGCGGACAAGGAGATCACGTACTCGCCGGATGTGTGGCTGACCACGACGTATGCGAACCCGTGGGACTACTACGCATACGGGTGGGGAACGGCGATAGGCGGCATCCAGCGGCGCGAGGAAACCGTCGTCACGATTGAGACACTGCTGTTCGACCTGGAGCGGAACAAGCTCGTCTGGGCCGGCGTCAGCGAGAAGACCAATCCCAAGGGCGAGCAGAAGGTCGTGAAGGAACTGGCCGAAGCCCTGGTCTCCGAACTGCGGAAGGAAGGGCTCGTGCCGAAAGGCACGCCCTAGCCTGGTCGCCGGGTGATGAGACCGGGGCCTCGCGTCGCCTGCGTGGCGCTGTGGGTGGCCGCCTTCGGGCTGGGGGCGGCTCCCGGGACGGCGCGCGCCCAGGGCGTCGAGGCGGCTCAGGCCGGGCAGTCCCGGCAGCCGCCGCCCGACACGCAGGTCGACGTGTTCGACGTCCTTCGGCGGCTTTTCAAGGATCCGCCAACCGACCCGCCGGCCGACCCTTCGGCCCCGAGTCTTCCGAAGGACCGTGGTTTTCAGCGGAGCATCTTGCCCGGCTTCGGCTACAACCCGTCCGCCGGATTCACCATCGGCGCAACGGGCACGCTCTCGACGTACTTCGGCCATCCCGCGACAACGAGAATCTCGTCGGCCGTGATCGGGATGTCGTACTCGTCGAAGAAGCAGGCCTCCCTCACGGCGAAGTTCGGCGCGTCGCTCGGCGACAACCGGTGGCGCTTCGACGGGGACAACCGGTTTCAATGGACGTCCCAGGATAGTTACGGGCTCGGCACCGGCACGTCGCCAGCCGACAGCGTGTACACGAGATTCACCTACGTTCGAATCTGGAACGGCGTGTGGTACGAACTCGCCAGGAACGTGTACGCGGGCGCCGGTGTCCACTACAGCCTGCATACGAACGTACGGCCGGGTACGGAAGACGACCCCGCGTGGGAGGACTCCGCCTACGTCGTGTACACCCGGCAGAACGGTTTCGAACCGGAAGGCCAGACGTCGGCCGGGTTCAGCCTGGGCGCGATGCTGGACACCCGCGACAACCCGGTCAACGCGTCGCGCGGGTGGTTTGCCGCCGTGGCCTATCGGCCGTCCATCCAGAACCTGCTCGGCGGCGATGCGGCCATTCAGGAGACGTACGTGGACGTGCGGTCGTTCTTCGGCGTGAACAAGGAGCGCAGCCAGCGGCTCGCCGTGTGGGTGTACGGCGATTTCGTCACGTCGGGGACCGCCCCGTATTTCGACCTGCCCGCCCATGGCGTGAGCATGCAGGGCCGACCAGGCAGGGGTCACACCGAGGGCCGTTTCCGGGGCGAGCAACTGATGTACGGAGAAGTGGAGTACCGGGCGACGCTCACCCGCAACGGTTTGATCGGGATGGTGGCCTTCTTGAATACGACGACCCTGGCGAACCGGGAGACCGGCGAGAAGCTGTTCGACGGCTTCGCCACGGCCGGTGGCGTCGGATTGAGAGTGCTGTTCAGCAAGCGGACCGCCACCAACCTGTGCGTCGACTACGCCTGGGGGAGACAGGGCTCGAAGGGCTTCTATCTGGGGCTCCAGGAGGCGTTCTAGTTGCTATACTGCCTCTCTGGCCATGAGCACGATCACTCCGGAGTCTGACAGCCACGATTCAGTGGCGGCCCTGTCGAATGCCGTCATCGTCGTCGGCTGGAACGGGTCGATCATCGAGGCGAATCACGTCGCCGGGAGGATCTTCGGCTGGAGCCCCGAGGAACTGATCGGCCTGTCCGTCGAGGAGTTGATGCCCGCCTCTCTGCGCGAGGGGCATGTCGCGCGGCGCGACGCATGGGCGGGAGGCGAGCGGAACCGGAAGATGGGCGAGGCGCGGCCGTTCACTGCCGTGCGCCGCGACGGCACGGAACTGCAGGTCGAAGTCGGCCTGACCCCCGGCGCCGACGCGGAGGGGCGCCCCGTGACCACGGCGGTCATCAGGGACGTGACGGCGCGCGAGCGGGTCATTGCCGAGATCGGCGGCGATCGGGACAGGCTCCGCGCCCTGATGACCGGGGCGTTCGATCTCCTGTGGGAGGCAACCTTCACCGGCCCCGATGGCGAGTGCACGCTCCAGTTCTTCCGGGATCTCGGGCCGGACCTCGGATACGAACTCGGGGAGTTTCCCCGGACCTTCGAGCTGTCGCGCTGGCTGGCACAGATGCCCGACGAAGACGCGGCCAGGTTCAGCGCGGTGTGCGCCCGGGCCAGGGAGTCCGGCGGGCGGGTGATGACCGAGTACCGCCTTCGCACCAGGACCGGCGGCGTCGCGTGGTTCGAGTACCACGCACAGCCGGTGGAGTTCGTTGGCGGCACGCCCGTGAAATACCTGGGCGCGTCGAGGAATGTCACCCGACGGAAACAGGCCGAGGAGCAGCTGCGGCTGGCCAATGAAGAGCTGCGGCAGATGAAGACGCAGCTCGAGGACGAAAACGTCCTGCTCGCCCAGGAAATCGAGCGCGTGCAGGGCTTCGACGAAATCGTGGGCGCCAGTGCGAGCCTGCACCAGGTGCTCCGGCAGGTCGGGCAGGTCGCGCAGAGCGATTCATCGGTGCTCATCACGGGCGAAACCGGCACCGGCAAGGAACTCGTAGCGCACGCCATCCATCGCTCGAGCCCGAGGAGCCGGGCGCCGATGGTGACGCTCAATTGCGCGGCCCTGCCGCCCACCCTCATCGAGAGCGAGCTGTTCGGCCACGAGCGCGGGGCGTTCACGGGGGCGTCCGTGCGGCGTGTGGGGCGGTTCGAGCTCGCCCACCGGGGCACGATCTTCCTCGACGAGATCGGCGATCTGCCGCTGGACCTGCAGGCCAAGCTGCTGCGCGTTCTCGAATCGGGAGACTGCCAGCGCGTCGGGGCGTCGGAGACCTTCAACGTGGACGTGCGCGTGGTCGCGGCCACGAACCGGCAACTCGAGCAGGAGATCGAAAAGGGCACGTTCCGCCTGGACCTGTTCTACCGGCTGAGCGTGTTCCCGATCCATCTGCCCCCGCTGCGGGAGCGCCGTGAGGACATCCCGCTGCTCGTGGCTTACCTGGTCCAGAAGAAGGCCGCACGGAACGGGAAGGTCATCGACCGGATTCCCCGCGACGTCCTCGACGAGCTCTCGCAGTACGACTGGCCGGGAAACGTCCGGGAGCTTGAGAACGTGATCGAGCGCGCTGTCATCCTGTCGCAGGGGCCGGTGCTCGCGCTGGGCGGCGCGGTTCGCGGGGTGTCGGACCGCCGCCCGGCAGGCCAGCCGGACACGGCCCCCGCGGATGACAGAAGCGCCTGGACGCTCGAACAGGCCGAGCGCGACCACATCCTCCGCGTCTGCACCGCGTGCGGCTGGAAGATCAAGGGCCCGGGAGGCGCGGCCGAGCGCCTCGGCCTCAACGCCAGCACGCTCTATTTCCGCCTCAAGAAGCTCGGGATCACCCGTCCCGGCGAGCGGGGTCAGATCCGACGCTGACCCCCATTGGCTGACGCACCTGTGCGTCCGAGCACCCAAGCCCTGTTCGTGGCGTGCCGGATGGATTCGACCTCCTCAGACGGGAGCGGGTACTCGAAGAGTTGCCGGTACGCCGACCTTCGCGTCTCGTCTGTCCGTCCAAGTTCCAGGTAAACCTGATGAGGAGTCAGCGGCACTCCGCATTCAGCGCCCAGGGCGTTCGCGCGATAGCTCGACCAGCAATAGTCCTCTGGCCGCCTCGCAATCCCTGCCCGGACCGGATTCCATTCGATGTACCGCATGCATGTGAGGAAGTACCGCAGCGTGTCGACGAGCGTACTGCGATATCGCCCTTCCCACAACGTGCCGGTCCGGCGGTGCGCACGGTTGAAGTGCTGCACATAGCGCCGACCCAGGGCTTGCATCGCACTCGGCAGACTGCGTGGAGTCTCGGGTGTGACGAGCAGGTGGATATGGTTGTTCATCAGCACGAGAGCATGTATGGCCATACCGTGCTCCGAACTCGCCTTGCCGAGGCAAAGCAGGAAGAAGAGGAAGTCCGCTTTGGACGCAAAGATTGGTACGCGGTTGTTTCCCCGCTGAATCACGTGATGAGGCTGCCCCTCGACGAAGTACCTGGGCGAACGAGCCATGGTGCCCCCTGCAAGTCCCAGCCGACACACGGCCGCTACTAGGAGCCTTTCTCGTCGCAGGAAGCACGAAGCGCGCCAAGTGGAGGGTTCTGGAACTGCCTGATGGCTCGCGAATTACGGCCCGGCCCGAAACGGTCGTTGCAGATTCTGCACACCGGACCCGTTCGGGTGTGTGGAGTTTCGACATCATCCCTGAAGGGGTCAGCGTCGGATCTGACCCCACCTCGGACGGGGTCAGATCCGACGCTGACCCCGAGGGGGGAGCAGCGCGCGGACGGCTTCGGACGCGAGGGTGCGGCGGGCGGGCCAGTCGCCGGTGATGTCTACGACGCGGGCGCCGAGGGCAGCGAGGCGATGCTTGAAGAGGTCGTGCAGGAGCGCGCGCCCGGCCGGCCGATCGCGCTGCAGGCCTTCTTCCAGCCAGGGCACGTCCGGATGCAGCAGCAGGTAGAGGTCGCCGAGCCGATGCCCCGCGGCGCGCTCGATCCAACCAGGACACGCGCCGTAGTAGTGATGCGCGTACACGACGGTGCTGATCAGATCGGTGTCCCTGATCACAACTCCGGCGGCCCTGGCGAGCGCCGAGTCCTCGCCGGCGATCTGGCCTCTCGCGATGGGCTCGACATCGGCTTCGACCAGGGGAACGCCCTTTCGGTCGAGGTACGCACGCGAGAACTCCGGGGAACACGGCGCGGCAAACCGAGCCGCCAACTCCCGGGCGAGCGTGGTCTTTCCGGTGCATTCGGAACCGGTCACGACGACGACCAGGGGGCGAGCGCCGGTCATGCCCGACTCCCGGCGGTCATCGAGCGACGCCAGTCGCGAAACCCCAGCAGCGCCAGCCCGATGTAGACCGCATAGAGGACAGCCGTCAGCGTGAGTCCGCGGGACAGGCTCATGCCGACATACACCACGTCGACCACGACCCAGATGACCCAGTTCTCGAGGTACTTTTTCGCCTGCATCCACTGCGCCGCGAGGCTGAACGACGTCGTGAAGCCATCCACGTACGGCAGCGCCTGGTCGGTCCCCGCGCGCAGCGAGTACCCGGCGATGCCGGATGCGGCAGCGGCCAGCACGAGGAGAGCCGCGCCCAGGCGCCGCGGCATGCGCGTCACGCGCAGCGCGCCGTGTTCCTCACCGCCGTGCAGCCACGCGTGCCATCCGTACGTCAGGAGGCCGACATACACGCACTGCAGCCCCATGGCGCCGTAGAGCCGTGCGCGGAAGAACACGACGGTGAACGCCGCCACGGACACGATGCCGACGGGCCAGCACCAGACCTTCTGGCGCGTCATCAGCCAGACGCCCAGAATCCCCGCGACCACGCCGACAATCTCGAACGGGTCCGCCGCCACGTCAGAACCTCATGTCCAGCATCACCATCACGCTTCGCGTCGCCTGCGGATAGTAGTAGCGCGTGCCGCCGGGCTGCGTGCCGCCCGCACCGTCCAGCAGCAGGTACTGGTAGCTGTAACCGCTAGGAAACATCCGGCGGTTGTCGAGCAGGTTGGTCACCTGGACGCGGAGCCGGGGCGCCGCGCCGGAGGTGGCGGGCAGAAGACGCGCCAGCGAGAGTGACGCATCGGCGTCGAGGCCGAAGAAGCCGGGCGCCCTGAACTCGTCGTTGTTCGTGTTGTCGAGATGTGCGGACCCGACGTACCGTCCGGCGGCGCCGGCCGCGAACCACTCCACCGGCGAGTACTCGGCCGAAAGCCCCACCAGCACGGCGGGCGTGAGCAAGGGCACCACGTTCTCGTGCGTCACGCTCGTGGCCCCGGACCATGCGCCGGAGGTGTCATAGATGTCGTAACTCTGCGTCCACGAGCGGATCCGGTTGTAGCTGTACGTCGCGGAGTGGCGCACCTGCAGCGGCCTCACGGGCCGCCACGTGACATCGACTTCCACGCCGCGCCGGGCGCTCCGGTCGACGTTGCGCCGCAGCGGGAGGCCGACCTCCGACAGCTCGCCGGTCTGGGCGATCTCGTTGCGGAACGCCATCGAGTAGCCGTTCGCGCGCAGCGTCAAGCCCGGGCGCGACCACTCGATGCCGGCCTCCACGTTCACGACCTGCTCCGGCTTCACCGCCGAGAGGTCGTACACGACCGTCGGGTTGTCCTGGCCCTGCAGCATGTCGCTGCGCGCGGGTTCGCGTCCGGCCAGGCCGACCGAGGCGTACGCGCTCACGCCGCGCCCCAGGTCGTACCGCGTGCCGATCTTCGGGTTGAAGAACGTCCAGCCGACGGAGCCGAGGTCGAGGTCGCCTTCGAAACGGAAGCGCACCCACCGCACCTGGACGTCGCCGTAGTGACGCCACCGGCCGCCGGCGTACCCCAGTTTCACGAAGCTGTTCACCTCGTTCTTGAACCCCCGGTTGGCGTACTCCATCGGGCCCTCGACGAGGTCGCGCGCGTGGCGGCTCTCGAAGTCGTTGACGTGGCCGCCCCATGTCACGTCGAACGCGCCGCGCACGGCGCGATAGGTGGCCGTCGCGCCGAGGCTGTGCCAGTCGAGGTTGTACTGATACAGCCCGCCCGCGCCGTCCTGGATCCGGTACCAGCCGCCGGCGCCGTTGTAGTAGCCCTGCACGGAGAGTTCGGTGGACGGACCGACGGCGCGGTGGTACTGGGCGGTGACGAAGCGCTGGCCGAACTCGTCGCGCTCGTCCGCGCTCATTGGATTGGCCCGCAAGTCCCGGCCGAGCGCGTCCTCGTCGGCGGCGAGAAAGGCCAACTGCGACGCCTCCTGCCCGGCGAATCCGAAGACCTTGAAGAACGACGCGTCGGTGTCCCGCGTGGCACCCAGATACACGCTGCGCTGCGTCGAGCCCGAGTTGCGCCGGAACCCTTCCGTGTCCTGGTAGGCCGCCTGACCGTAGAGTTTCACGCCGCCGCCGAGCCTGCCCGAGTGCGCCGCCGCGCTCACCCGGTTCGTGCCGAACGAGCCGGCTCCCACGCGCACGTCAGCAGAGGCCTCTTCCTTCAGGTCGATGCTGGCGAAGTTGATCGAGCCGACGAACGACGCGGCCCCGACCGTCGAGGTCCCGACGCCCCGCTGGACCTGGAGGCTCTCGATCGCATTCGCGAAGTCGCCGAAGTTGGCGAAGTAGAAGGCCGAGTCCTCCGGCTCGTTGAGCGGCACCCCATCGAGCGTCACGTTCATCCGCGTCTGCGGGATGCCGCGCAGGTAGATATACGAGTATCCCGTCTGCGCCCCGGAATCGGAGTACTGGGTGAGGGAGGGCACGTCCTTCAGCAGGAACGGCATCTCCTGGCCCGTGTTGAGGCGGTCGATTTCCCGGCGATCGAGATCGCGCTTGGTGATCGGGGCCTCCGCATCGGCGCGCACCGCGGCGACCACGACCTCCTCCGCGAAGCGCGGGATCAGGGCGAGCCGGATGTCGAGATCGTCGACGGGCCCGGAGACGTCGATGTTCGCGACAGCGGCCGCGTACGCCGGATGGGACACGCGCAGGACGTGGGCGCCGGGCGGGAGCCGCAGTGTGAAACGGCCGTCGGAGTCCGTCCGTGCGCTGGCGCCGGTCCCGGCGCCGACCGCCGCGCCGGCGACCGGCGTCCCCGACGCCGCCCGGACGACGCCTCCCACCGCGTGCCCCGCCTCCTGCGCCAGGAGCGTGCCTGGCGCGCCGGCCACAAGACACGCGATGGCGGAAGCCATCAACAACCGCGTGAACATGGTCACCCCTCCTCTCGATCCGCAGACACCGTGCCGGACGAGTGAAAAGGATGCTTTGGGGGAGTTCTCGAATGCCTTCCCTACGCCGGTACTACCCGGTTCAGGTTCGAGGGTGTGATCTCAGGCCGTTTTGGCCACCCCTAGGCGTCCTGCCACTTCTGAGTCTGAACCCAAGGCCCGCCCGAGGTCAAGCAGGAGATCCACTTTCCCCTCACGCCGGCGGCGGCGCCGGTTTAGGATGGAGCGCGTGCCCAGACTGACCGGAATGCCTCTGCTCGCGGCCATCGCGGCGGCCCTTTTCGGGATCGCCGCCGGCGCCTACCTCTGGCAACGCAACGCCGCCCCGCCCGCCGGCCGCGCGAACCCTGCCGCCCCGGCCGCGTCGACGGCGCTCGCGCCCTCCACCTACGTCGGCGAGCCGGCCTGCACGCCGTGCCACGAAGGGCAGACGAAGGAGTGGCGCCAGTCGCACCATGCCCGTGCGATGGAAGTGGCCGGCGAGTCCACCGTGCTCGGCGACTTCGACAACGCCTCGTTCACGTACGCGGGCATCACGTCGACCTTCACGAAGCGGGACGGCAGGTTCTTCGTTCGCACCGACGGCCCGGACGGCCAGCTCCACGACTACGAGATCGCCTACACGTTCGGCTTCGTCCCGCTGCAGCAGTACCTGGTGCCGTTTCCCGGCGGGCGCTACCAGTGCCTGCCCATCGCCTGGGACACCCGGCCGAGAGAGCAAGGCGGCCAGCGCTGGTTCCATCTGTACCCGGCGGATCGCATCACCTCGACCGACCCGCTCCACTGGACCGGGCCGAACCAGAACTGGAACTACATGTGCGCGGACTGTCACTCGACCAACCTGGTCCGCAACTTCGATCTCGGCACGAACACCTACACGACGACGTGGTCCGAGATCAACGTGTCGTGTGAAACCTGCCACGGTCCCGGGTCCGCGCACGTGACCTGGGCCGAGGACCGGAAGAAGCGCGGGCTCACCGGGCGCGACGACTCGCCGATGGGACTCGAGGTGCAGGGGTTGCGCGCGGTCGACTACAGCGGCTTCGGCGTGGGCGACGCCTCCAGCCTCGCGTCGCGCCCCGCCAACCGTCAGCGGCAGCAGGCCGAGGTCCAGGCCTGCGCGCCCTGCCACGCCAGGCGCGGCCCGATCACGAACGTGCCCGATGTCGGCCGGACGTTCCTCGACAGCTACCGCCCGGCGCTCCTCGACGACGGCCTCTACTACGCCGACGGGCAGATCCTGGAAGAGGTCTACGAGTACGCGTCCTTCACCCAGAGCCAGATGTACGCAGCCGGCGTGACATGCTCGGACTGCCACAACGCCCACAGCCTGAAGCAGCGCGGCACCGGCAACAACGTGTGCAACCACTGCCACCTGCCGCTGACGTACGACACGCCCGCGCACCATCATCACAAGCAGGGCACCGAGGCGGCCCGGTGCGCCGGCTGCCACATGCGGACCACGACCTATATGGTGGTCGATCCGCGCTACGACCACAGCTTCCGCGTCCCCCGGGTGGACTACACGCTGACCTACGGCATTCCGAATGCGTGCACCACCCCCTGCCACGCCGACAAGAGCGTGGAGTGGTCGCACGACGCGATCGTCAAGTGGTACGGGCCGGATCGGAAGCGCGGCAACGACTATGTCGCGGCCCTCGACGCGGGCCGCCGGGGCCTCCCGGGTGCCGAGAAGGCCCTGCGCGCCGCGATCCTGACGCCGGCGTTTCCGCCGATCGCCCGGGCGACGGCGCTCGTGCTGCTCGCCGACTTCTACACCCCCGCCTCGATCGACGCGCTGCAGGCCGGCCTCTCGGACCCGGAGGCCATCGTCCGGACGGCCGCCGCGCGCACGCTCACGGCGCTGGAGCCGCCCGACCGCGTGCGGCTCGGCCGTCCGCTGCTCACCGATGCTGTCCGGCTCGTCCGGGCGTGGGCGGCCTCGTCGCTCGCCGGCATGCCGCCAGGCCTCCTCACGCAGGAGGAGACCGCCGCCCTGTCCCGCGCCACCGACGAGTACGTCGCCCTCGAGATGGCCGTGGCCGAGCGTCCGGAGGCGCACCTCAACCTGAGCAGCCTCTACCTCCGGCAGGGGAAGGCACGTGAGGCCGAGGCGGCGCTCCAGACCGCGCTGCGCATCGACCCGCGAAGCGTCCCGGCGCGCGTCAACCTGGCCGATCTTTACCGCGCCGAGGGCCGCGAAGCGGACGGCGAGCGGCTGCTCGTCGAAGCCGTCCGCCTCGAGCCCGGCGCAGCGGAGGCCCTGCACGCGCTGGGCCTGCTCTACGTCCGCCAGGGGCGCCGTAAGGACGCCATGGCCCTGCTCGAGCGCGCCTACGAGTTGGTGCCCGCGACGCCCCGCTACGGCTACGTCTATGCCGTTGCGCTTCACGACGCCGGCAATGTCGACAAGGCCGTCGCCGTGCTCACGGCCGTGCAGGCGGCGCGTCCCGGCGACGCCGACACGCTCGCGGCGCTCGCCATGTTCGAGCGGGAACGCGGGAACCGGCGGGCCGCCACGGCGTGGGCCGAGAAGCTGGCCGCGTTGAGGCCTGACGACCCGGGCGCCCGGCAGATTCTCTCCGAGATTCGGAACATGCCACCATCAATGCCTCGCGGCGGCCCCGTGAAGTAGGGCCGAGGCGGGCAGAGAGGGTCTGACCCCCGGGCCTGGACGTAGTATCCTGACCACACACATGCGAAGGAGCAGGGTGGCATGACACATAGATGGAAGCAGGCGCTCATTGTCCTGGCTGGTCTCTCTCTCGCGGTCGCCGTGGTTCAGGCCGGCGTCAAGGTCAGGGCCGATTTCGACAAGGAATACGACTTCAGCAAGCCCAGGACGTTTGGCTGGGATCCTGATGGCGCCGGCGAAGTGAAGCTGCTGATGCGCGAGGGCGGCGACCCGGAACAAATCCGGGCTCGCTGGGAGCCGACGATCAAGGACGCAGTCGAGCAGCAGATGACCAAGCGCGGCCTCGTTCAGGCGACCAGCGGCCCGCCGGACCTCATCATGCACTACTACTTTCTCTCCGGTCCCAGCTCGGAATCCCAGTTCCGCGGCCAGTTCGTGGGCGCCGTGCCGCCGTGGGGCCTCCCGGACTTCGAGATGACCACCACGTCGTTCAAGATCTTCGAGCAGGGGACCCTCGTCCTCGACTTCGTCGACGGCCCGAAGCGCCAGATCGTGTGGCGGGGCGTTGCCGAGGCCGAGGTCAACAGGCAGCGCACGGCGGTCGAGCGGGAGAAACGGCTCCGCGAAGCCGTAGGCGAACTGCTCAAGAAGTATCCGCCCAAGACCAAGAAGTAAGCTCCGGAGTCCATGGAGCCGGATCAGCCATCGCAGCCAGGCCGACGCTCGGTGCTCGTCAGGCTGGGCACCGCGGCCGGCGCCGCAGCCCTCGCGGCGCAGGGCGGCATCGTCGTGCGCTCGCTCGTGGCGAATGTCTCGTATGACGCGCCGTCCAGGATGAAGCTCGGGCTGCCGGAGGCGTTCCCCGACGGCCTGACGCTGGTTCCCCACGTGCGACTCTTCGTGTCGAGGCGCGGCAAGCGCTTCCGGGTGCTGTCGGCCGTATGCACGCACCTCGGGTGCACGGTGCGCGCCGAAGCCAGCCTGCGTCCCGACCCCACGGATCCCGACACCCGGAAAGCCACGCAGGTGTTCGAGTTCGCCTGCCCGTGCCACGGCTCGCGCTACCAGACCGACGGCTCGAACCTTTCGGGCCCGGCGCCGCGGCCGCTCCCCGCCTACACGCTTACCCTCGCACCCGACGACGGCCAGCTAGTCGTGGACCTCGACGATGAAGCCGATCCCGGCGTCGAGTTGACGGTGCCGTGAGGGCGGCCTGATGGCGACGCGCAGGTTCTGGAGTCTTCGTCCGTCGACGGTCCGCGAGGTCGCCGACGCGATCTTCTCGAACTTCCTGCTGCACTGGTTTCCGGCCCGGATGCGGGCGTCATCGCTCGCATGGCTGCCGACTTTCTGGCTCGGCACCGTGTCGTGGGTGCTGTTTGTCGTGCTCCTCCTCTCGGGCCTGCCGCTGATGGTGTTCTACATCCCGTCGGTGGAGGACGCCTACCGCTCCGTCAAGGACATCGAGCACGTCGTCTCGTTCGGATGGTGGCTGCGGGCCGTCCACCGGATCGGCGCGCACCTGATGGTGATCACCGTGACGCTGCATCTCGCGCGCGTGTTCCTCACCGGCGCGTACAAGAATTCGCCGGGCGGGAACGGGCGGCGCGAATGGAACTGGGTGATTGGCGTGGCGATGCTTGCCGGCACCCTCCTCCTGTCGTTCACCGGATACCTGCTCCCCTGGGATCAGTTGGCGTTCTGGGCGGTCACGGTCGGCACGAGCATCGTGTCGTCGGCGCCCGTCGCCGGAGCGGTCCTGCGCGAGACGCTCATCGGCGGGCGGGAGATCGGCGAGGCCACGCTCGTCAGGTTCTATCTCCTCCACATCGTCGCGCTGCCGCTTGCTGTCGCGGTGCTGTTCGGCTACCACATGTGGCGGGTGCGCAAGGACGGCGGCCTCGCGCACGGCGGCGCGAGCGACGAGCGCGCCGAGATGCCTGCCATTCCGCCAGTCATCCGCCGGATCGCGGTCGTGACGATGGCCACGATGCTGACGGTCACCGTGCTGGCGGCGTTCGTGCCGTCGCCGCTCCTCGAGCCCGCGAACCCCGGTGTGACGCCGAACCCGGCCAAGGCCCCGTGGTACTTCCTGTGGCTGCAGGAGGTGGTCACCGACACGACCGTCCGGCTCGGGCCTGTTCGCGTGAACGGGGCGCTGGTCGGCGGCGTGATACTGCCCCTGGCGCTATCGGTCCTGTTGACGCTCTGGCCCTGGCTGGACCGGTCGCCGGCCGGCGCCGCCGGCGTGGCGTTTCCGCGGGAGCGCCGGATCCAGAACACCGTCTTTCTGGCCCTCGCTCTGGCCATCGCCGTCTTGACGGTTGTCGGCCTGATGCGCGGCCCGTCGTGGGGGCTGTGGTGGCCGTGGGAATCCTGGCCCTCAGCGCCGACGAGATTCTGAGATGGCCCGCACCAGGTCCGCCGCGAAGCCTCCGCCCGCATCGACGCCTCCGGGCCGGCACGATCACCTCGCGCTGGCCGTGCTTGGCATCGCCCTCGCGGCGGCGACGGCCTTCGTCGTCGTGCGCGACGCGCGGCGCGACTACCGCGTGTACCAGACGGAGTTCCGCCTTGCCGTCGAACGCGCATCGGGCGCGGATGCCGCGAGGGCCGTGCCCGAAGGCCTGCAGCAGATCTGGGTCGAAGGCCTGCAGCGGGCCGACCGCTGCATCACCTGCCACCAGGGCGTGAGCTGGACGGGATTCGAACGGGCCGACGAGCCCCACAGGACGCATCGGCAGGACCTGTTCGCGGCGCATCCCGTCGAGCGCTTCGGATGCACGATCTGCCACGGCGGACAGGGTTGGGCCGTCGACGCCGACGGCGCCCACGGGCGCGTGGCGGGATGGGGCGAGCCGCTGCTCGACACCGCCCTGGCGTCCGTCCTCCCGGCCTCCGCCGCGGAGGGTTCACTCATCGAGGTGAGCTGCAACGTCTGCCACCGCTACGAGTCCCGCACCGAGGGTGCCGATTCCATCAACCGGGCGAAGGTCCTGCTGCGGGAGAAGGGCTGCCGCGCCTGCCACCTGATCAACGGGCGAGGCGGGCTCATCGGCCCGGACCTGACCTGGGCGGGGGACAAGAACCCGGAGCAGTACGACTACAGCCGCCTGCAGGGTCGCCCCAGCGTGCTGGCCTGGCACATCGAGCACCTGCGGGACCCGCGTGCCCTCGTGCCAGACAGCGTCATGCCCAATTTCCACCTCTCCGAGGGCGACACCGTGGCGCTGGCCATGCTGGTGCTGTCGTGGCGCCGCGGCCCGGAGCACGCGCCGCTGCTTGGCGCCACGCCGAGGGCCGACACGGTCCCGGAAATCGACCCGGCCGCCTACGAGAAGATGGCGTCCGGGCCCGGGGCGTGGTTCGTGCGCACCGGCTGCTTCCGCTGCCACGACGTTGCCGTCCTGGGGGTCAGGAGCCCGACGCCGATAGGTCCCGACCTGTCGACGGCGGCCGACGACACGGTGCGGCGTTTCAATCTGCCCATCGAGGAGTTCATGCGCGCGCCCGTCGGCACGATGCGTGCGGTGCTCACGCGGCAGATCCTGCTCTCGCCCGGCCAGCGGGATGAAGCGGTCCGCCAGCTCCGATCGGCCCAGGCCGCGCACCAGTCGATGTCGGTGCCGGCACAGAAGTAGCCCTGGCCGTCAGGACACGCCTGTGAGCCGCATGAACTCGATGCGATAGTTGGCGCCGGGGTGCTTCCCGGACGGACCGGCCACCAGCATGGCGTTTCGGGCGTCCAGCCCGTGACCGCGGGCCCACGCCGCCGCGAAGTCCCGCCAGTCCTCGGGCTCGCTTGTGAGCACGACCGCCTGGACTCCGTACGAGAACGCCAGCCCCTGGCACACGGCGGCGTCCGCGCTCACGGCCACCGTCCAGACAGGCGGCTTGAACCGCGCGATCATCCGCGCCGTCGAGCCCGACCTGGTCGGCACGATTATGGCGTCGCAGGGCACCGTGCCGATCGCGCTCTCCACCACGGTGGCGATGGCCTCGGCGGCCGTCGCCGGGCGATGAGTGCGGTAGAACTCGTGCAGCCTGTTGATCGAGGCGGCCGCGCGGTGGGGTTCGGTGGCCTCGGCGATCTTCGCGAGCATGACCACGGCTTCCTCCGGAAAGCGGCCCATGGCCGATTCTCCCGACAGCATGACCGCGTCGGTGCCGTCGAGGATCGCGTTGGCGACGTCGGTCGCTTCGGCCCGCGTGGGAATGCGGCTTGCCACCATTGATTCCAGCATCTGCGTGGCGGTGATGACGGGCTTTCCGGCGAGATTAGCGCGCGCGATGAGCGACTTCTGCGTCACCGCCATCTGCTCGATGGGCACCTCGACGCCAAGGTCGCCGCGTGCCACCATCACGCCGTCGGCCGCCGCCAGGATCGCGTCGTAATGGGTCAGCGCGCCCGCGCGCTCGATCTTCGCGATGATGAACGGGCGGCCGCCAAGTTCCGTCGCCGCGTCGCGCACCGCGCGGATGTCCGCCGCGCCGTCGACGAACGACTGGCTGACCGCATCGACGCCGTGCTCGAGGGCGACGGCCAGGCATGCGCGGTCGTGCTCGGTGAACGCGGAGATGCCCAGGTCGATACCCGGCAGGTTCAAGCCCTTCCGCGACCGCAGTTCTCCGCCGACCGCCACGCGGCAACGTACATCGTCGCCCTCCACGCGTTCGACGACCAACTGCACGAGGCCATCGTTCAGGAACAGCCGATCGCCGGGCTTGACCACGCGCGGGAGGCGCGCGAAGGACACCGACACACGCGCGGCCGTGCCCGGCGCGTCCTCGGAGGTCAGCGTGAAGACGTCGCCGGGCCGGAGTTCGATCGGCTCGGGCTCGATCGTGCCGATGCGCATCTTCGGTCCCGGCAGGTCCGCCATGATGGCCACGCGGCGCCCGGCGGCTCGCTGGGCCGCCCGGATGCGCGCGATGCGGGCCGCGTGCTCGTCGAACGTCCCGTGGGAAAAGTTCAGGCGCGCGATGTCCATGCCCGCGCGGATCAGCCGCTCGAGCATCTCCGGCGAATCGGACGCCGGGCCGATGGTGGCGACAATCCTGGTCTTGTGGGAAGGCAGCATGAGTGGTTCTCAGCGGGGGCGCGCGGCGACCGCGAGCCGGTCGAGTTCCGTCAGTGTGAGGCGCACGCTCACGATGTACGGCTGGGCTCCCGGCTCCCAGTACCCGTACGTCGTGGTCACGAAGGTGCCATCCGGCAGCCGTTCCAGCCCGGGATACGCGCAGTCCCACGGGTTGTGGTTGTCCATCAGGCGGACTCGGTACTGGCCTTCGCGGCCGTTGACGATGTCGTCGTAGGTGCCGACCCAGGCCACCCAATCGCCCCGCGTGGCGCTCTCGAGAGCCATGTCGCGGAAGGTGACGAACAGGCGTCCATCCGGGGCGTACTTCGCGACGTGACGGTCGCCGGTGAGCGCGCCCGGCAATTCGCGCGGCGAGGTCCAGGTCCGGCCTTCGTCGTTCGAGACGATCACGAACGCGTTCAGCGTCCGGCTGTTCTCCCGCAGCAGCAGGGCGATCTGCCCGCCGTCGGGTGACCGGATGGCGCCCGGCTCGCACAGGTGGGCCGCCGGATGCGTCACGACCACTTCGGGCGGCCCCCAGGTCAGTCCGCCGTCGGTCGAGATCGTCCTGTACACCGTGAACACGCGGGAGCCTTCCGCCGCGCGTTCCGCGATGAACCGCCCATCGTCGTGGAAGAGCGCCATGTAATGGCCCGCGCCGGTGCGCAGAGGCACGAGGCTCGCCATGGCGACGATGCCGCCGAAGGTCCCGATGGGCGCCAAGCCGGTCCAGTTGGCTCCATCGTCCTCCGACACGGCCAGGCGTATGGGATAGAGCCCCGAGAACATGATCAGGCGCTTGGTGCCTCTCGCGTCGGCAACGCGGTAGATGGTCGGGACTTCGAGCGATGTCTCCCAGTTCGGCGGCGTGGGCAGGCGCGCGGACCAGGTCCGGCCGCCGTCAGTGCTGCGCTTCATGACAATGGCACCGCGGCCGTGGCCCTTCGGGTACACGGCGATGATGGTGCGGCCGTCTTCGAGCAGCACGGTCGTCGGGTGACCGAGGTACTGGCCTGGCTCGCGATCGACGACCACCTGCCGCGCGGTGTCCGCCGCGAGGTCAATCACCGGGATCGAGTAGCCCTTGGGCGGGGTGGGCGCCTGCGCGGCGGGTTCCTGTGCGTGCGCAGCGCCGGCGAGCGCCAGGACCGCGAGCGTGAAAACGATGCGGGGATGCGGACTGCGCATGATTCAGCGTAACACCAGAAGCGGTTTCATCACCCGTTCTTGCGGGTGTGAACATGCCGCGCTACGCAGGTGATGAAACCGGTCCTAGAAGATCTGTCCGATCGAAAAATGCACCTGATACGGTCTGTCGCCGGGCCGGCGGTCCAACGGGTACCCGACGTCGATTCTAATCGGCGCGAACGGCGTCATGATGCGGATGCCGAAGCCGGCGCCGATGGCCAACTCGTCGAGCTTGAGCGGAGCGCCCGGTCCGAAGGTGTTGCCGGCATCGATGAAGGCCGCGCCCTGCAGCCATCGGGAAAAGAGCGGGAAGCGGACTTCCTGGTTCACAATGAGCAGTTTGGTGCCGCCAACGGGGAAACCCGCGAATTGGACGGCCGACAGCGAATCCTCCTTGTAGCCGCGAACCGTTTGAGAACCGCCCGCGTCGAAGAAGCGATCGAAGATCGTGATCGGCGGATCGCCTTCAATCCCGTGCAGCCATCCCCACCGCACCCCGCTGGCGAAGACGAAGGGTCCGGCCGGCCGGTAGTAGAACTGGCGGAGCAGGACCCGCACGTAGTCGAAGTCCGATCCCAGGCTCTGCAATCCCCACTGCAGGTTCGAGGATTGGAACCACCCGCGCGACGCGTCGAACGGCTTGTCGCGCGTGTCGAAGATGAACGTGCCGTTCATCGTGCCGAGCGCCCCCTTGAGCTCGGCGGAACTGGCGCGGGGTTGATCCACCAGGGTCACGTCGCGGAGGTTGTAGCTGTAGCCCCACGACACCTCCATGCGGTACGGGAGGCGCAGCCGCTGCTCGAACGTGACGTCGCGCTCCTTGTCCGTGATCTCGATCGACGCCTCGGACGTGTCCGTCTCGGATCGCACCGTGGCATACAGGTTGGTCTGTAGCTTCTGATTGAGCAGCACCGGCAGCGAAAACTGGCCCCGCAGGCTCTGGAGGTTCTTCTCGAGCCGCGTGCTCGCGCCAAGCGTGAACGCCCGCCCCAGGAAGTTCCGGTCGCGGACGTCGGCGGCGACGCCGATGGCCGAAGTGAAATCCTCGAACACCGGACCGTACTCGTTCGA
The DNA here is from genome assembly GCA_046496425.1 of Vicinamibacterales bacterium. Classification (GTDB taxonomy): domain Bacteria; phylum Acidobacteriota; class Vicinamibacteria; order Vicinamibacterales; family JAKQTR01; genus JAKQTR01. The sequence continues at coordinate 2,799 of JAWOGY010000051.1, read as the reverse complement.
CAGTTGCACGCCGTAGCGGAGCTGGAAGCGTCGGGCCTCTTCCAGCGAGACGATCATGTTGACCGGCATCGACGCCGTGTCGGCAGCCTGAGCCTTCGGCGCAGGCTCGAAGGTGACCTCGGCGCTCCGGAACACGCCGAGCCCGTAGAGCCGCTTCTGCGTCTCCGAGACCCCCTGCTGTCCTGCTGGTTCCCCGGCTTTCAGCGTGATGGCCGTGTCGGCGACGGCGGGATGCGTCGCTTCGAGCCCCTTGACGGTGATCGTGTCCACGATCGACAGCGGCCCCTCGCTCACCGAGAACAACAGGGCCGTCCGGCCGTCCGGATCGGCCTTTCTCCGACTCGACCGGACCGAGGCGGACCTGAATCCGCGGTCGAGGTAGAACCGCTCCAGCCGTTTGCGCGCGTCGGCCTCTGCACCAGGCAGGAGTGGCTGGCCCCTCGTCAGCGCCACCGCGGCCGTGGCGTCGGCCGCCCTGGCCTCGGCCACGCCGGTCAAGACGACATCGTGCACAACGGCCTGCGGGCCTTCCGTGACGCGCAGGAGGCGCTCGGCCGCGTCGCCATCGAACGCGAGGTCGTCGGCCACGACACGGGCCGACGGATACCCCCGCGCTTCGTAGATGTCTTCGACCGCTTCGACAAGGGGTGCAGGGTCCACCCACGAACTCCCGAGCGCCGATCCTTCGGAGAGCGCTGCCCGCAACTCGGGCTCCGGGAGGGCTCGAACCCCCTCGAGCACCAGCTTCCGGACGCGGGTGACCGGCCCGGGCGTCACGGACACGCTGGCGGACACCACGTCCGGCCGGGACGTGTCGAGCGTCACCGTGATCGACGGCCGCAGGTGACCGCGCTCGGCCATCAGGTCGCGGAGATGAAGCGTCAGGTCTTCCTGGAGGAACTCGGGCAGCACCGACAGGCTCCAGACGCGCATCAGGGACCGGCGGTCGTCATCGGACACGTCGATGCCGCCGACCTCCAGCAGCGTGCGCGGGCCGGGATCCACGCGGTACTTCAGCTGGATGTGCTCGGCGGACGGGCCCTTCATCACGATCCGCTCCGGCACGATGCGGGCTGTCGCATGTCCGCGATCCCTGTAGAAGGCCTCGAGCCGGGCCCGATCCTCCTGCCACGTGCCGGCGTCGAACGTCTTCGACGGCCTAAGCTTGACGACCGACAGCAGCTCGGCGGCCGTGTATCCTGGGGCTCCCGTGAACTCCACCAACGAGACACGGGGCCCTCGAGACCGCTTCCTGACGCCGGACGTGGACGGCGGTGAGACCCCCGGTCCGAAGGAGATCTCCTGCCGGAACTCGACGACCTCTTCGAGATTGTCACGCTGCGACAGCCGGATCTCGTATCCGCGCCTGGGCGTGATGACGACAATCCAGGTCAGCTTGTTGTTGTCGAGATCCTGCGAGAGAATCAGGCTCGTCCGGCCGCTGATTCTCTTCGACACGGTCAGCCGCATGGCGGGATTGACGTCGCTCGATCCGAGTTCGAAATCGCCCCTGCCGAGCTGGACCGAATCGAGCCCGACCATCTGGCCGGCCAGGCCGAGCAGATCCGACGACGCCGTGCCGAGCACGAATTGCTCGTCGTCGCGGCCCTTCGTGCTCGTGGCGTCGCTTGTGAGCCCGGTGATGAGCAGGGACTGCAGGTCGCGCTGGCTGAGCGGCGGATCAGAGGTGTACGTGGCCTCCATGCTCGTCACCGGCCCCTGGGTCCTCAACGTCACCGCGTAGTCGCCCACGCGCGTTTCCCCGATCAACTGCACGGCCGGGTCGCCGGCGCCCGGGAACACCACGCGGGCCTCGGTCAGGCGGAACGTGCGGCCCATGAGCGTCAGCCGCCCGTCGTCGAGCATGTCGAGCGAGCCGAACAGGACAGGCTCCGCAAGCGACCCCCGGAGCTTCAGGTCCGGGACCAGGTCGAGGCGCCCGGCGCTGTTCTCGATGATGATGGGCGACGAAGCCGTGAGATTGACATCGAGTTCGATGGCGCCCAGCAGGGACGTCCCGCCCGCAGGGGCCTCTTTCGCGGGCGTGGACGAGAACAGTCGCGCCATGGCCGTGATGGGCTCGCGGTAGGCGCCGGACGTCACGGTGATCGTGCCCGAGAGCAGGGCGCCGTCGCCGGCCGATGCCAGCGTGAGGTCCACATCGGCCTGGCTGCGGAAGCCCTTGACCACTTCGGCGAACGCGTCGCGGACGCGCAGCGACAGGCTGGTGCCTCCACGGCCTCCGAGTTGAAGGGCGCCCGAGACGCTCGCCTCGCCTCCATTCACGAGGCCATTCAGTGTTCCAATGGTGAGTGACCCTGCCGAGAGCACCGCGCCGCCCGACCAGTCCCGGAACGCCATGCGCTGTTCGGGCCACACAAACGCCGCGCCGTCGAGCGCGAGGGTGCCGCTCATCTGCGGGTCTGCCACCGTACCCCCGGCGCGGACGCTGGCGTTGAAGGTCCCCGCCATCCGTCCGGGTACGATCGACGAGAGAAACCCGAGGGCCCCGGACGCCGACATGCGGGCGTCGAGCGCCTTCGCGCCCTGCAGTCCGAGCGTGCCGGACAGGGTCGCCGTCGTGCCCGGAGCGGTCACCGTGAGATCGTCGACGCTCGCCCGCCCGTCTGCGATCCGGACCTCGGCCGCGCGAGGCAGCGTGAAGGCCACGTCCCTGACCCTGATCGTGCCGGGCTCGACGACCACGCGTCCCTCGACGGCGTCGAGCGACGCGGCCAACGCCGTCGCCGACACGCGCAGCCGCAGTGAGCCGGTCGTCCCTGCGGGTTCGTCGGGCCT
>JAWOGY010000022.1:0-2655 GCA_046496425.1 Vicinamibacterales bacterium | reverse complement strand
GGGTCGATCACGGTCGCGACAATCTCGTTCCACAGCCTCGACTTGCCGGTCTTCGTGGGATCGCGGATGAGCCAGCCCGTGCGGTGCAGCATCTCGCCGAGGGCGATGCCCCCCACCGTGGTGTTGATGAGATCATTGACCGAGGGCTTGTGCGTTTCCCCGAAGTACTCCCACGTGGCGCTGCCGAGCGCGGCCAGCGGGGCCGATTCCCAGAAGCTGAGTCCGTTCGACCGGCCGGCCGTGAAGTAGTTGCTTCCCTGATAGGGATGGCCGATCTGGTTCACGCCGAATGCGTTGTCGTCCCACTCGAACCCGTACTGGAGGTTGTCCCACCAGGAGTTGAACCCGACCCGGAAGTATTGCTTCTCCTCGGACGGCTTGATCGTCAGGTTCATCAGGTTGTAGAGGACATTGACGCCGAGCACCTCCACGATGGCCAGGCCTGGCCGCCGCGCCGGGCACCCTGGACACTCGGGCCCGGCCGCCTGGGCGCCCGTGGGAGAGCCGGCCTCGGCCTGCAGCGGCGGCGGCTGAGCGGCTGCCGGAAGCGGCGCCAACGCCAGCACGGCCACGCTCAGAACCGCCAGTCGCCACCCGGCGCCAGAAAGGGGGGGGCGGAATTCGCCAGAAGGTATGCTCATAGTCTTCAACACCCGACGGACAGTAGCGGTGTGACCGAAACCCGGCTTGCTAGCTTAACAGAGCCGGGCGCCGTGCACGCGCTTTCTGCGGGTAGAATCAGGAGCGCATGACCGTCCTCAAGATCGCCGGCGGCGCCGCCCTGTCTGCGTTCCGCCTCGAAAAGCTCAATGCCCGCCTGCAGGCCGTCCAACCGGGCACCCGGGTCCTGTCGGCGCGATTCTGGCACCTGGTCGAGGTGGGTCGCGCGCTCGACCACGACGAGGCCGTCACGCTCGAGGCACTGCTGACGTACGGCGCCCCGGCCGTCGCGTCCCGCGGCCGCGAGGTGCTCGTCACGCCCCGGCTGGGCACGATTTCCCCGTGGTCGTCGAAGGCCACCGACATCGCGGCGCACTGCGGGCTCGCCGCAGTCCGACGCATCGAACGCGGCACCGTCTATCACCTGGACGCGGGGGGAGAACTGAGCCCGCTGCTGCCCCTGCTGCACGATCGCATGACGGAGACGGTGCTCGGGTCGCTGGACGAGGCCGACGAGTTGTTTCACCACTTCCCGCCGAAGCCGCTGACGACCATCGACGTCATCGGGCGGGGCCGCGAGGCGATTGACGACGCCAACCTGGCGTTCGGGCTGGCGCTGGCGCCCGACGAAATCGAGTATCTCGTCGCGTACTTCACGCACCATCGCCGGAACCCGACCGACGTCGAACTCACGATGTTCGCCCAGGCGAACTCGGAGCACTGCCGCCACAAGATCTTCAACGCGTCGTGGGTGATCGACGGCGAGCCCCAGTCCCAGTCGCTCTTCGGCATGATCCGCACGACGCACGCGGCGAACCCCCAGGGGACGGTAAGCGCCTACTCGGACAACGCCGCGGTCATGGAAGGGGGCCGCGTGCGCCGCTTCTTCGCGGACCCGGCCACGTGCCGTTACGCCTATCAGGAAGACGACACCCACACGCTGATGAAGGTGGAGACGCACAACCATCCGACGGCCATCTCGCCGTTTCCGGGCGCGGCCACCGGATCGGGCGGCGAGATCCGCGACGAGGGCGCGACCGGGCGAGGGTCGAAGCCGAAGGCCGGCCTCTGCGGCTTCTCGGTGTCGAACCTGCGCATCCCCGGCTTCGAGCGGCCCTGGGAGGGCCGGGAGTCGAAGCCGGAACGCATCGCGCCGCCGCTCGCGATCATGATCGAGGGGCCCGTCGGGGCGGCGTCGTTCAACAACGAGTTCGGCCGGCCGAACCTCGCCGGCTACTTCCGCACCTACGAACAGGACGCGGCGGGCGTCCGGCGGGGCTACCACAAGCCCATCATGCTGGCCGGCGGCGTGGGCAACATCCGGGCGTCTCACGCGCACAAGGCGGACGTGCCGGTGGATTCGCTCCTCATCCAGTTGGGCGGGCCGGGGATGCTCATCGGGATGGGCGGCGGGTCCGCATCGTCGATGGCGACGGGCGCCAACATGGCGGATCTCGATTTCGACTCCGTGCAGCGCGGCAACGCGGAGATCCAGCGGCGCGCCCAGGAAGTCATCGACCGGTGCTGGGCGCTCGGCGACGCGAACCCGATCCTCTCGATCCATGACGTGGGGGCGGGGGGATTGTCGAACGCCCTGCCCGAGATCGCCCACGGGGCCGGCCGCGGCGCGCGCATCGACCTGCGCGCGGCTCCGAACGAGGAGCCCGGCATGTCGCCGCGCGAGATCTGGTGCAACGAGGCGCAGGAACGCTACGTGCTGGCGATCGCGCCGGAAGCTCTCCAGACGTTCCGCGCGCTGTGCGAGCGCGAGCGATGCCCGTTCGCGGTGGTGGGCACGGTCACCGGCGACCATCATCTCGTCGTGCACGACACATGGTTTGGCAACGATGCGGTCGACATGGACCTGCCGGCGCTTCTCGGCAAGCCGCCGCGGATGACGCGCGACGTGACGCGGGTGACACCGTCGCTCCGCCGATTCGACGCCTCAGCCATCACCATCGCCGATGCCGCCGCGCGCGTGCTGCGAGCCCCGGC